>JBGSUA010000047.1:0-8292 GCA_041753575.1 Desulfatiglandaceae bacterium | reverse complement strand
AAGTATTGCAAGGGCCGTCGTCTTCGCACCGGCTGCCGTTACCTTTTGCAGCAGAAGACCAAGCCTGTCACGAGGCCAGGGCCATTGCCCGAATTTGGCCAGGCATTGATCATCAATATCCACTATGGCGATCGAACATGACGGATTGGCGGCGCGAGGGGTCTCCATCACCCAATCAAAAGTCTTGTACTGCAGATACCGCACGAGGGTGGGACTGCTCAGATAAATGGAAGCGATCAAGGCCGCCAGCAATAGCCCCATGATGAAGACTGTGCGCGCGGATCCAGCCTCATTCCTCATGTAACCCCCAATAATGAACCAATTACACCTGCACAACTGATTGATTATCTTATAATCACCTCGACCCTCCGGTTGCGAGGCTCGCTTACGTGGTCTCCTGTTTCAACTAATGGATTCTCCTCTCCATGAGAGGTGCTCTTCATAAATTCGGAGGCGATCCCCCTTTCAATCAAAAGATTGACAACTGCAGAGGCCCTCTTCCTTGAAAGCTCCAGATTGTATGCCTTGTTGCCGGCCGTATCCGAGTGCCCGACCACTGATATGCTCTTTGAATCCCTTTTGGCGATCTCGTCGAGCACTTTTCCGAAGGTTTCCTTTGATTCGGGCTTCAGTTGGATGGAATTAGATTCGAAATACAGCAAAAAGTGCTCCGGAGGCGGGACCTGCAACGCAATGACATCCCTGAAAAGCGATTCAATTTTATCTTTCGGCAATATCCAAGGCTCACTCGGCGATACGGCCCCAGCCTTGACCTCGGTTGCCTGATTGGCGTCTTTGAGGCTGACGCTGCCCTTTTCGTTCGAAACGCTCACCACCCCAATCTCGCCGTTGGGGTCAGGCACAAGCACTACAACTGTCTTGGCGGCACAGCCGCCCGCAATCATAGCGCATATCAGCAATGACTGAAGTCCGGCAAAAACGCGCACTTCAATCCTCCACCTTGACAAGGATATGGGTTCCGCGAAGGCCGACGGTTGCATGCGGTGTCTCGATTCGCACTGTCTCCTTGGCCAGTTTGGCTATTTGTCCAGAAATAAATGACATAATACCTCGATAGAGCCGCGCCACGAAAGAAAACTTGTTGTCCAGAGGTTCGAAAAGGAAGTCCTCCACCACAAACTCGCTGCCCGGCCCCAGGGAAACCACCGTGTCGTCTTCAAAGACGAGACCCATCTTGCCCGAACCTCCTGTTCTCAGCCTGTCTCCGGCCTTGATCGGCATGTTGGTTTCGGCTTTAAGGACATTGTCCTGCCTGACGATAAAAGCATCTCCCTGGGTAACCTTAACAATGCCGACAAGCTGAACCTGCGCGTCACACAATGTGAACCAGCCAAACAAGACAAAAGATGCAATAGTAATGAACGCGAGTCTATTCATGGCGCCTCCTTCTTTAACGGCTTAAGCTCTACAGCAAATCCCTCTTGAAAGAGTATAACATAATGACGAAAGATATCAAAATGGTAAAAGATTAGGCACCTATTGATCTATTCTGACTTCCAAATGGAGCTTTTTCACATCCCATCCCAATTCCAACTTCTTGCTTCCATATCAATACTTGGAGCTTGATAGATTAGCCGTGCCTTTACATCCTTCAACTCCATCAGTTGAGCAGCACGCGAGATGGATGGAGAGGCCAAGAAATCCCTTCCATGCCGGTGTTTATTTGAAACCAGCCTTGTCAAGCGGGGAGAGCGTCTCTATATTGCCTCGAACCTAGTTCGTCAGGGCTGTTGTCATCTGCCTTTCAGATGACGAAAGTATATTTTTTCTGAGATAGTTGAAAGATGATGCCAATTAGAAAAGACAAAAACCAAGTAAAACCGGGAATCCCGGTTTGCGCTGATCTCCCAAAGTTTCATGCAGCGAGGGCCTGGGCGATTTTTGCGGTTGCGGCAAACGGCTTTCTCCTTTCTATGTTTTTTAGGGTGTCAACCGCGGTCATAAGCCCCTCGCTTGCGCGGGACCTGACTCTCACCAGCGATCAGTTAGGAGACCTATCAGCGGCGTTCTTTTACGCCTTTGCCCTGTTCCAGATACCAGCCGGTATTGCGCTGGACAGGATCGGCCCTCGCATCACCATGGGCCTTCTCGCGCTCGCCGGATCAGCAGGTGCCGCGGCATTTGGTCTGGCTGAGGGATTCTCCGGCGCCTTCACGGGCCGCATTCTGCTCGGCATCGGAATGAGCTGCAACCTGATGGGAGCCCTGACCCTTTTTTCAGCCTGGTTTCCGATAAACCGCTTCGCCTTTCTAAGCGGAATTGTAGTAGCGATAGGCACGGCCGGGAGCATGCTGGGGGCAACTCCCCTCGCTGCGATTTCCGAGGCAATAGGCTGGCGGGCGGCATTTTTTGTATTTGCCGTCGTAAACACCATTCAAGCCGGACTTCTCTTCCTTGTTGCCCGCGACAAGCCGGCAGGGACAGCCCCAGCCGCAAGAATGAGAAATCCTCTTAAGGGAATCGGAAAGGTATTTCTCTCGTATAACTACTGGGCCATGAGTGCTGTGGGATTCTTCAGATACGGTTTTTTTGCGGCCATACAGAGCCTGTGGGCCGTGCCTTTTCTCATGCAGGGGCTTGGAATGGACGGAATATCGGCAGGCAATGTGCTCGTTTCTCTCAGCCTTGGTTTCATTGCGGGACTGCCTGTCTCAGGGGTTTTGAGCGACAGGATACTCAAATCGCGCAAGAAGGTGATTCTGCCGTCCCTTCTGGCTCTTTTCCTGATCATACTTTCTTTTCTTGCCTGGGATAAAAACACCGGGATATGGCTGATACACGCCACATTCTTCTTATTAGGATTTGCCGCAGCCCCTGGCCAGATAATATTCGCGCATATAAAGGAGCTGGTTCCAGCCGAGATGAGTTCTACCTCCATGACCGGTGTAAACCTGTTTACCATGCTCGGGGCGGGATTCCTTACTCAGGTTCTGGGGATGCTGGTAGAGGGCGATCCCTCATCCATATCAAACCCCTCCGGCTTTCGCTTCATCTGGTACGCTGGGGCGGCATCTCTCCTCGCTGCTTCTGCCCTTTATGCCAAGGTGCCGGACAGCAAGGCCCTCAATGGGAAATCGAGCTGACAGAGCGCCTTTACTGCACAAGAGGCGAACCATATCCTAATCTTAGTGCATTTTCGCTGGGTTGCGGCTTAGATCTATCTTCAGCGAAAAGATAACAATAAACATTATTTCTTTTTCTTGCATTTCTTGAATTGATGGCGTAATGTACTCCATTGAAAAATGCCGGTTCGATATTTTCGGGTGTTCGAGAGGCCCGCCTTTCCTTTAAAGTAGGCATTCTTGGATGGCTCTTAAGTAACGTACCGCGGCAGATGTTAACGTTTAGCAGAGAGAGGAGCCTTAGGAAATGGCGGAAGGTAAAGTCAAGTGGTTCAACGCAAGCAAGGGTTACGGTTTCATTCAGGCCGACAGCGGGAAGGACATTTTCGTGCATCATTCGGCGATTGAGGGAGAGGGATTCCGTACCCTCGAAGAGGGCCAGAGGGTCAGCTTCGAAGAGGAGATGGGAAAGAAGGGACCTGCAGCGGTAAAAGTGAAGAAACTTTCGTAGAAAAACGGTCTAGGGGGCCGGGGCGATGACTCCGGCCTGCCTTAATAAAAATCGAAATCGCTTTAGAGTCCAAGTGGAATTGTAAAAGGGATGCGCGGGCTTTCTATAATCCCCTGTTTCCTATTTAGTTTCCTGGTTAGCTTCCAAGCCTCATAACAAAAACCTCCAAACTATTTCATCAAGTTATATCAAGAGCGGTGCCTGAGAGCGAGGTGCTAAATGCCAACCCCGGAGACGATTTATTTTCTTTGCGGGGACTTTTTTTCTGATCCTCGGGGAGATCGTATATGGAAACGCGAAAAGATCTAAGAAACCTGGCTATAGTAGCCCACGTTGATCACGGCAAAACCACCCTGGTGGATGCCATGCTTTGGCAGAGTGGAGTTTTCAGAGAAAACGAGCAGGTTGTTGAAAGGGTCATGGACAGTCTTGATCTCGAAAGGGAAAAGGGCATTACCATCATGGCCAAAAATACAGCCATCGTCTATCGCGGAGTAAAGATAAATATAGTTGACACCCCGGGACACGCTGATTTCGGCGGAGAAGTGGAGCGCACCCTCAACATGGTGGACGGGATAATGCTCCTTGTGGATGCAACCGAAGGCCCCCTTCCCCAGACAAGGTTTGTCCTGGGAAAGGCTCTGGCAAAAGGGCTCCCGCCCATAGTCGTGATAAACAAGATAGACAGGCCTGACAGGCGCATCCAGGAGGTCCTCAACGAAATCTATGATCTCTTTATTGATCTGGATGCCTCAGAGGCGCAGCTCGAATTCCCAATCCTTTATACCAACGCAAAGGCGGGCATAGCCCTCAGGGATCCGGAGGGGAAGGGAAGCGGTCTGGTACCTCTCTTTGATGCGATCTTGGAATATATCCCGGCGCCTACTTTTGATCCCGCCTCACCGCTTCAGGTGCTCGTCACCACGCTTCAGCACAGTGACTATGTGGGAAGGATCGCGGTTGGAAAGGTAATTAACGGAACCCTTCGACGAGGGCGAGAGGTATTGATGCTCAAGCCCGACGGCACAAGGAAAAAAGCTCTTTTGAGCATGGTCTATACCTATGAGGGCCTTGAGCGCGTTGAGAAAGATGAAATTGGGCCAGGCGACATAGCCGCCGTGGCAGGCGTCGAGGGAATATATATTGGAGATACCCTCGCGGATCCTCTGGATCCCAGGCCCCTTCCTGCCATAACCGTGGAGGAGCCGACCATATCCATGGTGTTCTCCGTTAATACCTCGCCTCTGGCCGGCAAAGAAGGGACTTATCTAACCTCGCGTCACATCAAGGAGCGGCTTGAAAAGGAGCTCCTATATAACGTCAGCATAAGACTCGAGCAGGCTGAAAACAGGGACTCCTTCCGAGTGAGCGCGAGGGGGGAGCTTCAGCTCGCGGTCCTGGTCGAGACCATGAGAAGAGAGGGTTTTGAGCTTTCTCTGTCAAAACCCACCGTCATCACAAAGACGGTGAACGGCGAAATCATGGAACCCAAGGAACTGGTAGTTATAGATGTACCCCAAGCCTTTGTCGGAATAGTAACAGAGATGCTGAGTTCCCGCCGAGGGATCATGACCCGCATGATCAACAACGGCTATGGCCGCGTCCGAATGGATTTTGATATCCCCAGCAGATCTCTTATAGGGTTCCGCAGCCGCTTCCTGACCGAGACCAGGGGGACAGGAGTACTCAACGCAACCGTTTCAGGCCACATGAAATTCGCGGGAGAAATTTCCGGAAGGCCTAACGGGGTACTGGTTTCAGACCGATCAGGCAAGGGCGTAACCTACGGCATCTTTCACCTCCAGCCCAGGGGAACCATCTTTGTGAGACCCAATGACCCTGTTTACCCTGGGATGATCGTGGGCGAGAACTCGCGTTCCAACGACCTCCGGGTAAACATCACAAAAGAAAAGCATCTCACCAACATAAGGGCCTCAGGTTCAGACGAGGCCCTCCGGCTGATCCCTCCGCGCCAGTTCAATCTTGAGCAGGCGATGGAATACATATCCGACGACGAACTGGTGGAGGTCACCCCAAAGTCCATAAGGCTCAGGAAGAAATAGCCCTATTTGCCTTTTTTCTGCAGGATCGCCCCTCCTCCAAGTTCTCCCATACTGGCCTTTTCAAGATCGGTCCAGAGGGTGCCTTCCCCCGCGTGGATAAGATTTACCTTTATCTCAGGGTTCAATCTTCCCGCAAATTCCCACAGGGAAAAGGCCTGAGGATCACCAAGGGCCCCTGCCCGTAAAATAAAGCCCCTTGCCTTTTCACCCTCGACCTTTCTTACCACCTCTGCCTGGGCCCTTCCGATTTTCATGGTCTTTTCAGCCCTTATGGCAGCAGCCCCTTTCTCTATCTCTGAGACCTTTTTGAGGGTCTCTCCGGCTATCTCGGCAACGCTTTTTTCCTGCTCAGCCATGATAACCGCCCTGAGACGCTCAGTCTGTTGGGCCACCTCCTGACCTTTTTGTTGTATCAGGCTTATTTCCGTATTGAGCTGGGCCTGCTTCCTTGCCGTATTCTGTTTCTCCTGGTTTGTGAGATCTTCTTCCTGGGCTATGCTTGCCTGCTGGATGGGCTCAAGTATCTGCATGGGCACGTTCACATGCCGGATAAGGGCGTTGTGGATGACTATCTGTCTGTCTGCCAGGGTCTTGGCAAGGGTTTCTTTGAGATCCACCTGAAACTTCTCCCTGCCCTCCCCCACAATAAAATCGGTCGCCCTGTAAGCTGAGCCCTTGAGACGAGACACACTGAGTATCTGAGGCATGATGATCTTATCAACAACCGCGGGAAGATCTCCAAACTGCCTGAAGATCCATGCTATGGATTCCGGCTTCAGCTCAAATTCAACCGTCATGTCCAGGCTGATTTCAAAGCCGTCACGCGAAGGAAAAGTGACAAATTGATCCAGGACAAAACCAGGGGTGGCAGCTTCAGCGGCGATCTGAGGTCTGGGCGGAGGAAGTCCCTTCCCGGGAGGGAGCTTCTTCAAAGTTGCCGCCGCAGGCTGTTCCGCCATACCCGGTCTTGCCTTTTCAAGATAGTCCCTCCTGCGCTCCTGCTGCTCCTTGAGGGCCTGCTGCTGCAATGCGCCGACAGCAACATTTGTCTGCTGCTGGAGAGATACCTTTTTTGTAACGACTGCGCTGCCTTCTTTCCCCAGAAGCGATACCTGGTTTACGCCTACCTCAAGTACATCAATCCTGAACTCCTTCGGGTTTGCGTAGTAAAAACCTGGTTGAAGAATATCGGCCCTTACCCCCTTCTGCCCTTTTCCGGCAAATTCCCCTTCCTTTGCCTGGCTGCCCGATAGAGAAGTGACCACTCCCACATAACCGATAGGGATGCTTACCGCGTCCAAGAGATCTATTTGATATCCATAAGGGTTAAGGCGATAACGTCCCGCCCCCAAAAGCCTTCGCCAGATGCCTTTCTGTCCCGGTTCAGCGAGAAAATCATCCTGCGGAAGCTCCGTTCCTATCTTCGAGGTCACCAGACCCACCTTGCCTGGCGGTACCGTAACAGCGGATCTGATCTCGACATCGTAGAGGAAGGGATCCCTGAAGTGACGGCCCTCGCCTAAGACATCTTCCTGGATGCCCTTCTGCCCCTTTTTCGCGAGGATCTGGCCTGGAGGAAGACCCTTGCCGGTCTTGGCTATCACTATGGCCATTTTGCCTGGGACCACATAGAATCTGCAAAAGAGCCACTGATACGTGCCCCACAGAAAGCCCAGAATCACAACTATGCCTAAGAAAACAGAGATGGACTTCTTCATGGTCTGCCCCCCTGCCTTGAGGATGAAGGCGCCTTCACTTCCCCTGCACTCCTGCCTGTTCCCTGATCCCTGAAGGCCTCAAACACCCCGCCTAGTGTATCGGAGCGATCGGTAGTAAGGAGCGATCTGATCCTCGGAGCAAGGTTTGTATAAAGGGTGTATCTGGCAAGCCCCATGCCTCCTCCGAATGCCAAGGCCTTCTCTCTAAGCACCTGAGCCTGGGCCTCGTTTTGCAGCCGGATCACCTCCGCCTCAGCTCCCGCATTAAGGAGCAGAGACTGCACCTGGAAAGAGGCTGCGTCATTTTCAAGCTTTGCAACTTCGAGTTCCTTCATCCCGGCCGTTATCTTTACATCCTGTTCCTGTCTTGCCCTAATAACAGCCTTGATCTTGCTGGTCTCGGCCTCCACCTTTTCCTTGTTCTGCTGAGCCAGCATCTCCTGACGGGTAAGTTCGGCCTTGGATCTGGCCTGTTCTATCTGTCGGTCGTACATCTTGGAGGTCTGCACTGCAACCTCCCTTTCCCGGATAATGCGGGCTATCTCATCCGGAGGAGAGATATTTCTTATGAGAACCGACCTTATATTGACCCCCCAGTCCATGCTTTTGTCTTTTAGATGCTGCTCGAGATTGTTCTGGAACTGCTGTCTGGTCTCGCCGACGATATACGCTATGGCCGGGTTCTTACTTCCCTCTATGCGGCTGAAGCCCCTTGCCTTCGGGAGAATGACCTTCTTGAGGATATCCTCAATGTCTCCTACCTTGTGGGTGAGAAGTGCAGCCTGGTCCCTTCCCAGGGAATATTCAATCGTCCCTTCCACTGTGACATTAAAGCCGTCCAAAGTCAGAAAGTTGATGGCATCATCCCCGCTCATCTCGAATCTCTGGCTCTGGAGGGTCATCTCCACAACCGAGTA
>JBGSUA010000046.1:0-6511 GCA_041753575.1 Desulfatiglandaceae bacterium | reverse complement strand
CAAGCGACATATAAACACCCCTTTCATCGGTATAATTATACCAATGAAAGGGCAGAAAAGTCAAGCAAAAAATGCCTTAAGCCTTGATCTATAATGTTTTTGCACAATCCTTGTTATAACTTTGGCGGGAATTTAGGATGCTTTAGAAACGGCATTTCTTTTAGTGTAGAAAGGAGCCTCTCCCTGAAAGGGGAGGGGCTTTTTTTTGTGCCTTTGTAAAAAAGTCGTTCGATTGCAGGTTTGGAAGCTAGCTTCCTGACGCAGTAAAAAGGCCATTTTTTTGAGGTCGCACTTAACGGTTTCAATGGGTTAGGTGTTGTTTGGCAAAAGATGACCTTTAAGAAAGAAAAAAGGTCTCTGCGGGAAGTAATTAACAGTCAGATATTCGGTTTTTTTTAATAGCCTGTTCTTTTGAGCAGGCGCCTATCACTAAACAAGGAGGTAAAACAATACACTTAAGTCTTAATCTTAATTACTATAAACTAAATCATCACTTAAAACCATTAAAACCACAACTCATAAAGAACAAAACCTAATTAATCTTATACCCATAATCTTATACCCAACTACGGAGGAGACAATGTTTCTTAGCCTACTATTCGTGTCCCTTCTCATCGCAAGCCGGTGTCTCATGATATGGCTTGAAATGAGGATGGCTTACCTGGATGAACATCCGAAGTTCATTAACTGGAAGTAACCTATTACAACTAACGGAGGAGACAACGTGTTATCAGGCATATTGTTTATATGCGCTCTGGTGTTAGCCGGATCGGACGGCGAATGGTTTCCCATTCCGAACATTGCAGGCCTTTGCCTTCTGGTATGGCTTGGAATCAAGGAGAGCATGGCTCACCTGGCTGACGATCCCAGGCCCATTGAATGGCACATGAATGAACAGGCTATCAAGGCCACAGGCGGAACCTATAACGACAAAGCGAAGCTCAGAATAATGGGCTTTCGCTGGAACCACAAGAACAAGGCATGGGAACTTCCACTAAAGGAGAAAAATCTATGAAAATCGCATTTTGCGGAACACACGGAACCGGAAAGACGACCCTGGTATTGCAGATGGCGGCTGCCGCCAAGTCTCTCTACCCGCACATGAGGGTAGGGATAGTTACTGAGCAGGCAAGAAACTGCCCTTTACCAATCAACCAGGAGGCGCCAGTTGAAACCCAACTCTGGCTTTATCACAGTCAGTTTACGGCGGAGATCGAAGAGGAATCCAGAACTGAAATCCTTGTATGCGACAGGACCGTTTTGGACGCTGTAGCCTATGCTGCTTATCATGGCATGAATCGCTTGGTTAGTAACTGCCAAAGCCAGGTCGAAAACTGGTGGTCCAGTTACGACGCCGTAGTGTTTTGTCGTCCTGACAAGACATTGCCGGTCGATGACGGAGTACGCAGCAACGACAAGTATTTTCAACTGGCCGTCCACAGGCAGTTTGAATTCTTGTTTGCCAGGTGGTCATTACCGCACGTCATCTTCAGCAAGGACACACAGCAAAACTTGATCGATCTGATCGAGACATCCATAAACCGCGGACTTTCACGCCCTCGACTGATTTCCAGCAAGGCTTAACTTCTGCATACATTCCGATTTAACCAACACTAGCCAAACCCCGCAAAGCCTGATTAAGCAGCTCTCAACTTTTTGTCGTGATACGACAACAAAGAGTTCTGCGTCCTGACAGGACTTCTCTGGGGTAAAGGAGAGCAACATGATTATAGACACAACCGAAATAATGACTTGGAAGCCTTTGACGGCAATCGTAGAGGCTTACACAGACGCCTGTGGCGAAGTACGGCAGGCATTCGATCTTCTCGATAAAGCAAAGCACCGGCTCATAAACGTCCTGGGCGATAGGGGCAGACTATTTGAGACCAACAGGGTATCAGATTTTGATCTTCCGGCAGAGGCTACGGCCTCCTGCCATTTCATCAAGAAGACCGTCTGGTACTATCTGCTCGAGAAAACCGAAATCCTCAACCTCATATCCGGCAAGCAAAAAAATCAACTCTTGGAACAGATAAGGGTTGGTAATGTGCCTGATATTACAGTCGATAATATCACAAGCATTCTGGAAAACCTAAGAACCAGCATTCCGGATTTGTTAAATGAGACTATCCGGGAGGCTTTTGAGTTTTTGAGACCGCTTGGTTCACAGTACAAGACAAACTCGGAGTTCGAGGTAGGCCGGAAAGTAATTCTGGACTACGCACTAAACGTAGAACGTTACGGCATTTATCTACACATGAACACTGAAACCAAGCTCCGAAGCATCGATAACGCATTTCACCTCATGGACGGCAAAGGACCGGTAAAATATCCGAACGACCTTACCACCAGAGCCAAAGAGGCCATGCGCTACAGGAAATGGGAGTGTGAGACCCCCTACTTTCGGCTGAAATGGTTCAAAAAGGGGACTATCCACCTGGAGATCCTCAGAGACGACCTTCTGGCAGAATTTAACCGCATTGGAGGCGGAAACAGGCTCAGACCTGGGAAATCTGGTGAAACGCAAACCGCTGACTACAACCAAGGAGACGCATTATGTACACAACAGATTTAGACGGACACAACCCCGAAGAAGTTTCCGGGATGGTAACAGGCCGCATACCCGACAAAAAGGCAAAACGCCTCATCGAGATCAGGTTTGTTACAACCCTTGCAAAGGCTCGCCGTATGGCCAACAGAGAAGAGATATTCTTTGCTGTCTGGAACAACGGAACAAACAGAATTTGTCTCTAACGAAAATGCCTTATCAATAGAAAGGAGAATTCATGGCCAAACAAATCAGGGTTTTAACGCCAGCCTGGTGGGACAAAAAACAGCATATCGGGTTCACCGATGGCGTGGATACCTATTGCTGCGAGACACAGCCTTCATGGTTTGTCAGAGTGCCTTCGGTTGGCTACGAAGGATACTTCCTGAAAAGAGATTTGAAATCCAGCTCCAAACGGGTAAAGGCCCGGTCTGCTTATGCAGATGGCCGGGAGCTAATAATGATTTATTAACAAGAAAGCCGGAGATCCCATTTGGGGTTTCCGGCTTTCTTTTGTGCTCTCTTTTTTTGGTCAACATTTGGTCAACAAACTACGGAAAATACCCCCCTAAATCATCCTATTTAACTGGAGCCAATTATGTCCTAAAAAATAGGTTTAACTACCTAATAAATATACTAAAACCTGTATCACTGTATGTCATTGCAAGACCCTAAAAAACACCCCAAAATTGGATCTTAAGTCCAGCGCGTCTACCAATTCCGCCACTCTCGCAGATCGGGTTGGAGCTTCGCACGTTATATTAGATTCATAAGTCGAGGCGGCTGGGATGTCAAAAAGAAAATCTTCTCCCCCAACTGGAGGGGGCCATCCATTCCCACGGGGAGAAGTATCTTTCTATTGCTTCTTCAGGATATCAAGCGCCCTTCGAATGACTTCATCCGACGTTATGGAGAATTTTTGATAAAGCGTCTTGTAAGGCGCTGAGGCCCCGAAATGATCAAGTCCCACAAAGGCTCCTTCATCTCCTATAAAACGGTGCCATCCGAGGGAGCGGCCTGCCTCTACGGCAATCCTGCATTTTACCTCGGGAGGGATTACCTTTCGCCGGTATGCGCTATCCTGCCTTTCAAAGAGCTCCCATGACGGCATGCTTACAACCCTTGCCATCACTCCTTTTCCAGCTAGGCCGTCTGCCGCGTCAAGCGCTATGGAGACCTCTGAACCTGTTGCCAATATTATCGCGTCAGGGTGCCCGTCGCAGTCCTTCAGGATATAGGCCCCTTTGTGAAGTCCCTCGGCGCTTGCAAGAACTTTTCGATCAAGCACTGGAAGCCCCTGCCTGGTAAGGGCAAGTGCAACCGGACCTCTTCTTGAGGTTATTGCGACTTTCCATGCCTCGGATGTCTCATTGGCGTCAGCCGGTCTGAGGACTGTCAGGTTCGGGATGGCTCGAAGGGCTGCAAGCTGTTCCACAGGCTGATGAGTGGGGCCGTCCTCGCCAAGGCCTATGCTGTCGTGGGTAAAGACGTATATGACGTTGAGACCCATCAGTGCCGCCAGGCGTATGGCTGGTCTCATATAATCTGAAAATATCAGGAACGTCCCCCCGTATGGGCGGGTCCCGCCGTGAAGGGCCATTCCGTTCAGGATGGCTCCCATGGCATGTTCTCTTACTCCGAAACGGATGTTCCTGCCCTCAGGGCTCTCGGCCTGAAAGTCCTTTGCTCCCTTTATGAGGGTCTTATTGGATGGAGCAAGATCGGCAGAGCCTCCGATCAGGTTGGGGATTACGGATGCGAGGGCATTCAAGACAGTTCCGGAGGCGGCCCTTGTGGCAGAGCCCTTTTTGTCTGCGGGAAAGACCGGCAGAGAATCGCTCCAGCCTTCCGGAAGCTCTCCTGCTATCCAGGCCTCAAGGGCTGATGCAAGGGCAGGGTGCTCCTTGCGATAATTCTCAAACCCGGCGGCCCAGCTCTTTTCCATGGAGTCGCCCTTCGGCAGCGCCTCCCTGAAGTGGGTAAGAGCCTCTTCAGGTACGTAAAAGGTCGGCTCAACAGGCCAGTTGAGTCTCTCCTTGGTAAGCTTTGACTCATCGGGGCCAAGCGGCTCTCCGTGGGCCGATGCCGTGTTTTCCTTATTCGGGCTTCCGAAACCTATCCGGGTTCTTACCGCGATGAATGAGGGCATTCGGGCCTCATTTCTGGCCGCGTCAATAGCTGTTTCGATGGCGGAAAGATCGTTGCCGTCCCTAACCTCCTGCACGTGCCAGCCGTAGGCCGCAAAACGGGCCGTGCGATCGTCTCTATAGGCTATGTCGGTTGAACCTTCAATGGATATGTGATTGTCATCATAGAGGCAGATCAACTTTCCAAGGCGAAGATGCCCGGCCAGGGAAGCGGCTTCATGGGATATGCCCTCCATCAGATCTCCGTCGCTTGCAAGCACATAGGTAAAATGATCAATGACTGTATGGCCGGGACGGTTGAAATAAGCGGAGAGAAAACGCTCCGCCATCGCCATGCCAACGGCATTGGCAAATCCTTGCCCCAGCGGGCCGGTAGTAGTTTCAACGCCCGGGGTCATTCCGTATTCGGGGTGGCCGGGGGTTTTGCTCTCCCATTGACGAAAATTCTTTATGTCTTCTATGGAAAGGTCGTAACCTGTAAGGTGCAGGAGGCTGTATATCAGCATGGAGCCGTGCCCTGCCGAGAGGACGAACCGGTCTCGGTCAGTCCATGAGGGGTTTGAGGGATTATGGCGAAGGAATCGCGTCCAAAGGACATAGGCCATGGCTGCGGCACCCATGGGTAGGCCGGGGTGGCCGGAATTGGCCTTTTCCACCGCATCCACAGAAAGCATCCTTATTGTGTTTACGCAAAATTCATCAATATGTTGATTTTTCAAATGACTACTCCTGAGAGAGGGACGTCCTTTACTTTTCCACATTTGCTTGTTTTAGCTGTGACGCTTAGTTTGGCGTGGAGAGATTATCCGCGTTCATCAGTCAGCAAACCGCTGAATATGGATAAAATCTGTAAAAGTAAACAACGTCCCCAAAAAAGTGGTGCCCCCGGCCTGACTCGAACAGGCGACACCCAGATTAGGAATCTGGTGCTCTATCCACCTGAGCTACGGGGGCGTACCGCCAAAATACCACAACGGAATCATCTGTCAAATATTTTGATTCGGATTAAAGAGCATCCGGACCTTATGCATGCATGGCCAGGGTGAAAAGCCAATCTAGAAAAGCTATTACAGACCAACGGAGTGATCGCCTCGCCAGCGATCTTAAAAAAGGCTGGATTTTTTGTTTTACCGCCTTGACTGTCATGCTCCGGTGTGTTTATACTAATAAAAAGGCCTTGGTTTCCGGGGAGCGTCTGCGGGTTATTGCGCGATAAGCGACAGGGCAGAGCGCAGGATGCCAACCAGCAGAAGAGGAAATGGGCTGGCGAAAGGAATCAGCCTGATGGCATCTTATACCAGTGGGGATGTAGCTCAGATGGGAGAGCGGTACGTTCGCAACGTACAGGCCAGGGGTTCGATTCCCCTCATCTCCACCAGCGACCTTTCCAAGTAGTTACTTTAACATCCCTTAAGCTAGTAATGTCAAATAGATAAACATACTGCAAGTTATCTACTATTAGCCTTTCCATTGCCGTACCGTAAAAATGAAGGTATTTTCAGGATTCACAAAGGAGATACCGTCATGCCTTTCACAAAAGCCTTATTGAATAATGCTGAAAGCCATCTCAAGCCATATAAACTATCTTATTTCGATGGGCTATTTGTGCTTGTCAATCAAAGCGGCAAGTATTTTCGTTTCGGTTACTGCTGTCCAAATTAGCCGGAAATCGTAATTTGGACAATTGATAACGTTGACTTTGTCTGGCCTCTTTTGCCGTTTTTGAAATCAGGTTGCCTTGTTCCATCGTCTGTCTACATGCTGTCCAATTTCCTAGAAAGCCAGCGCCGACTGCTCAAAGTGGGCTCAAGCGGGG
>JBGSUA010000045.1:0-52625 GCA_041753575.1 Desulfatiglandaceae bacterium | reverse complement strand
CGCTTGCGGTAAAATATGCGGCCGAATGCGTTTTCGTCTCGGCACAGATGGAACCACGCGACCTCTTCCTCCACCCACTTGTCGGGGTCGGTTGAGTCGCTCAGGATATAAAAGTCAAAACTTCCCAGATGTCCGGTTCTTACCAGGGAGCGGTAACAGGTCCTTATGCCTGCCATGACCCTGTCCACATTTTCTCCGAAAATTGGTATTACCACCGCCGTTCTGGCTGGAGGAGTGTCCTTTTCCTCGTAACCACGCGAGGGAGAGTATCGGTGATAGCCGAAAAGCATTGCCATGAGTCCCATTAAGGCAGTCCAGAATCCGATCGAGATCCATGCGAAGAGAATACCGAAGATCGAAACAAGCATTATCTCAAGAACCGTGCTCCCCTTGTGCGGAAGGACCTGCGACATGTAATGGCTCGTGAGGATGGTGGGGACGATTATAAGGAGAAGCATTATGATCCTTCTAATTTTTGCGGTCCTTTTCCATCCTGACGCATCCGATTTTGAAGTCGTACTCGCAGGCGCTGCAGTCATGTCCTCAGGTATCATAACTCCCCGGTTCATGGGCGGAATTGAGGAAATATATTCGCCCTCGTCGTTCACAACACCTCTATTCAGACCCTCTTCATTGAGCAGTGTTCTGAGGGTGTTTACCGCAAGGGGTATTCCCGCAGGCCCGGTTCTTTTCAGGGCCTCCAGACCAAGCTCCATGGCCCTGAATGGAGGAAGATTTAAGGCCCTCAGGTAGAGAAGTACCCTGTCCCGGGCTAGCTGCCAGGCTGATTCCTCCCTTTCTATGCCTTTTTCCTTTATATTCATGGCTGCAGGTGATAGGTCCAGTTAACTGAAAGGGGATCGGGGATGTTATCGCCTTTTTTAAGAAAAGCGGAGAGCTTCAGAACCCTGGATGTATCAATAAAGGCGCTTTTCAAATCATCTCTTGCATCCAACATGATCTCAAAAGCTAGTCTCCAACCTCCTGTCACTTCGTTTTTCAGAAGCTGCTTTTCGGTAACGCGTGCTCCTTCGCCAACTGCTATTTCGGTTGCAAGCCCTGTGTCGGCTGGAAGCTGGTTTATCTGGATGCCGTCAAAATCAACGATAATTCTCTTGTGCTTATCAGTTTTTCCTTTAGCGATTCGCGTTGCGACTGCCGTGGCGACAGGAAGGGCTTCATCTTTATGCTTCATCCATCTCATAATGTAAGAAAATCGTTTTGGCTCCTTCAGAGCATCCGGCTTGGGCGGAAGTGGTTTTCCGTCCGGTCCCATCTCCACCTTCTTTGTGGGCACCCAGAAGGCCACGACGTTATCGTTTATCTCCTTTTCGGAGGGTATTTCTATCAGCTCAACATTACCGTTTCCCCACTTGCCTATGGGTTGGATCCACAGGCTGGGCCTCATCTCGTATCTCGCCTCAAGATCCTGATAATGGTCGAAGTTCCTGTCTCTCTGAAGGAGACCGAAGCCCTGCAGGTTGCTTGCCTTGAATAGCGATACCCCCAGCCGTCGCTGGTTTGCGAGGGGTCTCCAGACATAATTCCCCTCTGATGTCTTAATGAGCAGTCCGTCTGAGTCATGCACTTCAGGGCGATAGTCGCCCGACATTCCGTTTTCTGTTTCGCCGAATAAGAACATACTCGTGAGCGGAGCAATGCCGAGCTTTGAAACATCCTTTCGCAGGAATATAGTGCAGTCGGTGATCATGACTGTCTCTGATCCGGGGATGATAACAAATTTATAAGCCCCGGTGCAGCTCGGGCTGTTAAGAAGGGCGAATACCGTCAGCCTATTGGAGGCAGCGCCTGGTTTAACAATCCAATACTCTTGAAAAAATGGGAATTCCTCCCCTGACGGAAGGGCGGTGTCAAGCGCTATGCCCCTGGCTGAAAGCCCATATTGAACGCCCTTTCCCACTGCCCTGAAATAACTGGCCCCTAGAAAGACCGCGACTTCATCTTTGTAGTCGGGTTTATTGAGGGGATAATGCAACCTGAATCCAGCAAATGAGAGCTTAGAAGACGCCACTTTAAGCTGAAAATCATTTTCTCCATAACTGAACAGGTCTGTTGAAAATGGAATTACTTTCACGCCTTCCTGAGTCACCAGGTTAACAATTACCATCTTGTTATAAAACAGCCCTGGGTGAAAGAACTGCAGTTCAAAGGGAAGTCCTTCTTCTTTCCACAAGGACTTTTCAGGTCTAAACCTTATGTCCCTCCACTGGTCGTAGCTGACTTTGAGCAGGAATTCCGGAACGCCGCCTGCTGTGTCCTGGAAAGGCTTGGTCGCAAGGGACTGGGCTTTTGCCTCAACCTGGGGAAGATCGAAATCTGCCTGGATCTCTCTTTCCCATAACTCCTCCACGGTGGGATCCATTCCATCCAGGGCCGCAAAGGCGTGGCCGAAAGGCAGGATCATAGCCGCCCCGGCCAGCAAAAAGGAAAATAAGGCTAATATCACCAACCGGCGCCTTGGCCGCATGGGCCTAAGCATGATTCCCCTCCGCACGATAAAAATATGAATAGAGTAAAAGGTCTAAAATCATTTGTATTGAATAAAATCTTATAAATTTACTAATCAAAATAAAAAAAATCAAGTAGCGGATTGCCTTGACCACGAAGCCAATGAATTATTGATGACTCCGAGTCAGAGTCTTCCGCGCGCTTATTGCCTGTCTGCTCCTCAAACGGGATTTCCCCCAGGGAATCATCCTGATGTTCCTGCCTTATCCATCTTGATGTAATCTCTAAGGTCTATAAAAGTTATTATTAGCTATTTATGGTTGTTAATAGATGGTAAATTTTATTACATTGGCATAGTAGAAAAATATTGACTCTAAAAAGACTCCCTATTACCCTTTAATACACTATTGAAAAGAAGGTGTTGTTGGAAGGGGACGAGGCATGAAGAATAGGGTGGGGCAGGGCGGTCACAAGATCGCTTCTTTGTTTATTTCAATTTTATTTGTTTGCTTTCTCACAGGAGGCCCTTTGCTGTGTTTCGCTCAGACAAGCGCCCTGGAGGAACTGCTCATCTTGTTCCAGAAGAAAGGTACCCTTACGGGGGAAGAGGCAGATGCTGTAAGGGCTGTCCTTGCCGATGAGAGAAAAGAACTCAAGAGGCTTCGGAAGGCGCTGGAGGAAAAGGAGCGTACCCTAGAAACAAAAGAGAACACCTCGCCGGCATATCAGCGTGAAGGCACTGTAGGGCAAGTGCCGTTGAGTGATGGGGGCAAGCCGATGTCTAAGGAAGCTAAGGCATTGGAAGATACAAAGAAGGAAGTTGGGTCTTTGTCAGCATATTATGACGATGGATTTTGCCTGGGATCCGGGGATAAGGAGGACCTGTCGCTTTGCTTTAACTCCTTCTTGCAGGCGGACTATCGCTATTTTGACTATGATGATGAGGATCCGCAAAAGGACAAATTTGACCTGCGGCGCGTGCGCCTTGCTTTATCTGGAAGGCTCCTAAAAAGATTCGGCTACAAATTTGAATATGAATTTCAGGGCGCCGGAAGCCGCCGTCTTATGGACGCATATCTTGACTCTGAGATCATGCCCTTTGCCTCATTGAGGGTCGGGCAGTTCAAAGAACCCTTCGGTCTGGAGCAGGTTTCTGATGACGAAATAGTGCCTTTCGCTGAAAGGTCTATGGGATACTACCTCACCCCTCAAAGGGATGTGGGCGCAATGCTATTTGGAGCCTTTCTCAACAAGCGCCTCTCTTACGCCTTCGGCTTCTTTAATGGGGACGGCCCCGATGATTCAACCGGAGGAAACAATGACGCCCCTGAGATTACCGGGCGGATAGGCGTGTCACCATTCAAGGGAATTAATTTCGGACCGCTGGAGAACCTGCACTTGGGAATATCAGCGTCCCGCGCTGAAATGGATGCCTCAAATGTGCAGATCAACATCAAGACTACCGGTTTAACAAGCTTTTTCGATGTGGCTTCCGCCGCAAAGTTCAACATAATCCGTGATGCTGACTCGCGTTCGCGTTACGCCGCGGAGATAGGCTGGGCGTACGGTCCCCTTCTGGCCTATGGGGAATATACAAAAATGGATGTCAAAGGAATTGCCACGAGCGCAGAGAAGTTTGATGCCGGCATGACGGATTATTATGGGGCTCTCCTATGGATGCTTACAGGCGAGAGGCCGGAGCTGGCAGGAGGCAGAATCCTTCCAATTGTACCTCGAAAAAGCTTGTGGGAAGGAGGCTGGGGAGGGCTGGGGCTTGCGGTCCGTTACGATTTATTTGAGGCAGAGGAGTCTGTTTATGACTACCTCATCAGGGAGGGTAACTCGGTCAGAAGGGCAGAGGCCTACAGTGTCGCCCTTAACTGGTTCTTAAACAGGCACGTAAAGTTCATTGTTGACTTTACGAGAACCGATTTCGACCGTCCGCTTCTGATTGCGCGAGATCCCCTCAGCGGGACAGCGATCTACTGTGACAAAGAAGATGTTATAACGGCAAGATTTCAAATGGGATTCTAGGAAAAAATGATGAAAGGGAGGAAAATGATGAAGAAGTTTTTGTTGTGTGGATTTGCGTTGTTTATCTCATTTTACACGGTATCTCAAGCCCTGTCTGCCTACCATCATGAGGGGGAGAATGACTCGAAAAACTTCGTCTCGGTTTATCCTGCTAAGGCGGGAACAAAACTTGATCATTGCGCCCTGTGCCACAGCGGCGGGCAATATGAAAGCAAAGGGCAGATTACCACCCTGGGGAGCTGTCAGTGGTGTCATTACAAGTATGGCTATGACGGAAGCGGCAATATCCTTGATACAATGAACGAATACGGAAAGGACTACCACGACCACGGCCGGAACGCGTCCGCCATAGGGAATATTGAGGCACTGGACTCGGACGGCGACGGATATACAAATATCCAGGAAATAGATGCTGATCGGTTCCCCGGCGATCCCAATGATGACCCGGGAAAGGTTGTTGCTCCGGCAAGGATCTATACCAAGGCCCAGCTTCAGGCATTGGGGAAGCACGCGCAGTTTCTCCTTATGAATACATCCCGCTCCGGCGACTTCTACGCTGAATATGCCGGCGTTGCAATGGAGAATCTCTTGGATGATGCCGGAATACTTCCCGGCGCTACGGGCATTATGGTCTATTCGCCTGATGGTTGGTCCCAGTTTCATCCGCTGGATTCCGATCCTGATCCTGAACTCTATCATGTAAGGGGCGCATATCCCGCATCAGTCTATTACTATGACTCCCAGGCGGATCAGGCAGTAAACTCCGTGGACGGATGGTGCGATTACAGCGCGCCGAGCTGCGCTGGGCGTAAACACCTCGATGCCATTACCGTGGCCGGAGGATTGAAAATGATCCTGGCCTACAGTCGTGAAGGTCAAAATATGGATCCGGGAGTACTCAACCAGGACAATAAGCTAGACGGGGAGGGTCCTTTCCGAGTGGTGCCCCCACAGAAATCCCCCAACGCGCCTGACCAGTCCAGCAAAGCGCAAAATCAGAGCGTGATATGGCCTTACAATTTTGACTGGGACCACAATGCCGGGGCCTCAAGCAGAACAGTGACCATCGTAAAGGTGCTGCCTCTTCCTTCAGGGACTACGGACATTGATCTCTTGGAGGCCGGATGGGCTTATGTTGATCAGGAAAAGATCATGATCTACGGCTCAATTGACGGAAGTGATTCAAACGGCAACGGCGTGTTCGACAGCGAAGAGGGCGCTTCTGTAACGGATGATTTCGACGGCGACGGGATTCCGGACTTCCAGGACCCCGACACCGCCAGGGTTCGTCAGGCCAACGGCGGAAATATTATACTCATTAACACGAGCGCCGGCCAATTGGCCAATGTTCAGGCCCTCAATCACGATGATCCCGCCGTGCATCAGGAAGGAAAACCATCGAACACCTTTCCTTTCGGGATTACAAAGTTTGATGTGGTTGGAATCACCCCTGGCTCCAGCGTAACTGTAACCTTGAAGTTTCCAGGGAGTGTTGCCACTAATTCAACCTACTACAAAGTCGATCCTGCGAAGGGATGGCATGTGATTCCCTTTGGAGACAATGACGGAGACGACACTATTACCATAACACTTACGGACGGAGATCCTGAGACAGATGCGGACGGAGCGAAAGATGGAACTGTACATGATCCAGGGGCCATCACAACTCCAGCAGGTTCATCCTCAGGGGAAAGCGGCGGAGGAGGAGGGGGAGGATGCTTTATAGCAACCGCCGCGTACGGTGACTTCGGCGCCCCGGAGGTGGTCATACTAAGAGGGCTTCGCGATTCCTATATGAAGGGGAACAGTCTGGGTGAAGCCTTCGTTGATGCATATTACAGGTTCTCACCTCCCATGGCCCGTTTCATAGATGAGCATGCGTGGATGAAGCCGATTGTCCGGGGAGCGCTTCTTCCGGTCGTGGGTATCAGTTGGATGGCTCTTCACTCAGGGATCGGCTCATCTCTGGCTGTTATCGCTTTATTTTCTGCCTTTGCAGGGTTCGGTGTCTATCGCCTGCGAGTAAAGAAAGATAAGTGATGGATAATGTCAAAAGTTACACCATTTATGTCTAAAGGAAAACGAAAGCCGGATTGGTGGAGAGATAACTATTTGAACTAAAGTAACTAACATGGCTATTGGGAACTCAAGTTGTTTTTTGCTTAAGATGTTGCCCAGGAACTGCAAGGGCTTGAGAAATCGGGTGAACCCTTCCGATGGCCCAATAGCCATGAAATAACACTGTTTGCGTATGTCACTCCGGCTCCGCGACTGGGCTCGCTTTTTTTTAGGCTTAAAACGCTCTTCAAGGAAATCCGATTTTGGACAAGAGCGGGGCCGGCAGCCAGTCTTTTACACCTGGATTCCGGATCGAGTCCGGAATGACATGCGGCATTTTCATGCTTCGTTGTGCCTCAACAGGACATGGCGGTTAGTGTATCGGGGGAAACGCTGCAGGAAAAGGCGATAGGACGTGTCCTAAAACGGTGCGGAATAAATATCCAATGGGGCGATTTGGGGAACTTTTATAAATGGGCGAGTATCGGCTTGTGCATGTGAACACCAAAAAAGTCGCAATAAGGGCCGCACTTTGAAAGGAGCATGAATGCGATCTTATTTCTTACGTCTCGCCTTTCACCTTCCAGGGCATCGAAATTCCCCCCGCCCTTTGAAATGATCATGTCGGCCTGTTCCACCAGCTCTCTCACTTCTGCGGAGCACCTGCTAATAATAGTTCCAGGGCATGGGCCGTCAATTCCGTTCTCAACCACCTTTACTACCTCGTCCAATCCGATGGCTCTAGCTTCATTCAGTGTTGCGTCATTGAGCGTCGGGACACTTCGCACAACGAATACCATATCCGTATCATATCGTTCCATAATGAGTTCGATCAGAATCTTATCAAACACAATCTCGCCTGCGTTGTCTCCCAGATAGGCTAAGGAACGGCTTGCCTTAAGTTTTTCTCTGAAATTCAGGTATGCCTTCTCCGAGACGGTGTCTGTAAGCTTTTCTGTTATGAAGTTTTCAATGTCGGTGGGTCGATCTCCCATCATGAGGTCAATGGTATTCCCGAGTATGGCAAGGTTGACGGCAAGGTAAAGCGGGTCCGGGGCCTCATTCACGATCTTTTTCAGGAAAGGCACGATCTCCATGATCCTTTTGTTCTGGTTGAATTTTATATCCTTAAAAGGATCGGGGGCGCCTGTCGCATCCACGATCAGCTTCATGAAAGACTCTATGACCTCTGGGCTGGTGACGTCCCATAATTCCCCCCGAAGCGAGGGAATTTCCAGGACCTTGCCGTACAGTGTCCTGAAAGAAACCTCATCCAGGGACAGTTTCCGGATGGACGTGAGGGCCATCGTCAGAATGCATGGAATGCAATCCGGTTTTATCAGCATGAATCATCCCCTCACACAAACAATCTATAAAGGCGGATGTGCCCCGGATTCATCGTTTCTCTTCTTTCTTGCCCGCTTCGAACTCCTTCCAGAAATCCTTATCTTGCTCCTTCCAGTTTCGACCCCATTTCCTTCCAAAATAGGAAGAAGACAACCTCCGTTCCCAGGGTTCCCAGGAAGACTTTCCCTCCTCCTGGGATTTCAATATGTCAATCAGGAAAGTGTTGATGCTTGTCATTTCCTCCTTGGGGAGATAAGAATCTGCCCCTTCCTTGATTGATTTCACTAGATTATCAGGGCTTAGTGCGTGAGCTGTCAGCATGACGACGGTGATGTTCTTTTGTTTGGCAATGTTGAGCAATTTATAGCCATCAACACCCATAATATCCAAAATGGCCATATCGAACTTATTATTTTTCAGGAGTTCTCTGGCTTCCTCAAATGTGGAGGCCTTGGAAACCTCACACATGTCCAACATCTCCTCCAGCACATCCAGCACATCCGGCTCATCATCTACTATGAGAATCCGCTTTCCCTGTAACAGACTTCTTTGCGACATGATTTACCCCCATTTCCAGGTTCGTCCGCCGCTCTAAATACAAACAAGAAGCAACAGACGTAGAGAGATCCAGGAAGCAAGTCCTGGACCTCTCCAGACAGCAACCTATCTGCCGAATCCCTTCAGCATCAGATCAATGATATGATCTGTATCACTTTTTCCCTTCTCTTTCATCACTTTTTCGCCAAAAGCCCTCTTTCCTGCTGCCGTCACAGGTCTGGCCTGTGTCGAAAAGATGTTTTCCGGAAAGGGCAGGTCTCTATCTATAGCCCATTCGATGTCCTGCGGGGACCCGTAGTGTTTCTCAATCCGCATTCCCATCTTTGCTATTTCTGTTATTTCGTTGACACTTATACAGGGGACCACCTGTTGCTCAATGGGGACAGGTTCGACCTTTGTACCACGCCCATTTGCAACAACCATCTGATCTTTCTGACCGATGATGCTCTGTTTAATCGCCAGGGATTTTTTGTCAACGATGAAGCTGTCAGGACAGACCATCCCCTGTACAATGCTCTCCCCGAAACCCCAGTTTGCGTCAATCGTGATTTTAGAACTGTCTCCTGTCACCGGATCCAGGGTAAACATCACCCCAGCAGAACGCGCGTTCACCATCTTCTGTATCCCCACGCTGATCAGCACTCCGTCCTGCGGGAATCCCACTCGCATCCTGTAGGTAATTGCCCTGTCGGTAAAGAGGCTGGCCCAACACTCGTGAGTAGCCCGAACCACCGCATCATTTCCCCAGATCCAAAGGTAGGTATCCTGCTGGCCTGCGAAACTGGCTTCTTTAAGGTCTTCGGCGGTAGCGCTTGATCTTACCGCCACCGGAAGGTCAGTAACACCGCATCCAGCACACAGGGATCCGTATGCGGCAATGATTTCTTCCTGTATCTCGTTAGGAATCGGTGTGCTAAGAATGTACTCGCGGATCTCTTTCCCTGCCTTGAAGATGCCCTTTATGTCATCCGGAGGTTTGTCAGATAACTTTTCCCTGATTTGAGCCCATAGCGCCTCCTTTTCCATATATTGCTGGAATGCCTTGCTGGTAACGGCAAATCCGGGAGGAACCCGTATCCCCACATTCACCATCTCCCCCAAGTTTGCATTTTTCCCGCCTACAAGGGGAAGCATGCCCTTGTAGCATTCTTCAAACCTTTGAATATATTGGAATTGAGACGCCATGCCACATTCCTCCTTCCCAACGCTTTGGGCCGCCTGACCGATTGAGTCACCTTGGTAAAATTCTTAGCGCACCTGACGCCTTTACGGTTCAAAAATCCGTGGCTGCGGAACTCATTTATCTAAAATATACACAACACCTTTATCGCCATCTACCTTGAGGCGCTGGCCTGTTTTTATCTTGCTGGTTCCTTCAAAGACATTTATTACGCAGGGGATTCCATATTCCCTGCTTACTATGGCTGAATGCGAGAGGCTTGCCCCTCTGTCCACCACTACACCATTGAGGAGGCCAAAGACCGGTGTCCAGCTAGGTGCCGTTGACGCGGCCACTAAAATGTCTCCCTTCTGTACCCCATCCAGTTGAGACTCCTCCATGATGACCCTGGCCGGCCCCTCAGCGACGCCTCCAGAACCACATATACCGTAAAGGTCTGCATTAAGCTCCGGTTTAGGTACCGGCATGGAGCCCACCACTACCTTAAGAGCGATCGGATCATTGGATTGAACCAGGACTCCCATGGCGTCGTCCATGGTGAATCCTTCTTTTAAGATGGCGGGTGGATTTGCCTTGCTGCACCAACCTTCCCACTCTTTCCGTCTTCTATCCACTATATGACGGAGGTTAAAGCCATCAGGGACGAGCGCCACCAACCGCATTTCATCGGGTATCAGGAAAAAGGTGTCTTCAGCATGATCTATAACGTGGGCGGCAACCAGCCGTTTTCCGATTGCAAGGCACGACCTTCGCATGAGGGCATGGGTGTGGAGGTCCAGATAGTGATTGTGTTCCTCGCTGAAGGCACCCGTCTTCTGGGCAAGGCCGAGAAGCATTTTGAACCATCCCTGTTGGTCCTTAGGGATTCTCCCGACAACCTCTTGCGTGGCCTCTTCGCGCCTTCGCACCAAGCCTTCCCTTTCCTTATCCAGGTTGAATTCCCCCCCCTGTTTGAGGAAGAACTTCACGCTGGCAATGGCAGGGGTCGGGTCCTCCACCCATGCGGGGAGGTTGATTTCAGCCATGCGCTGCATGCGCCACCCGTCCTCATCCAGCAGTATTTTAAGCTCTCCAAGCCATTTCTTGCCGTTCTCGATCTCTCCAAGTCTGGCCAGGGCATCCCTGGAGCTGTTGTTAAGGATCATATCGGCAACCCCCATTTTCTCGGCTCTTTTGGATAGTTTCCACAGCTCCCTGTCCACCTGGAAGACCTTGTTGTCAAAACCCCGCAGCATGTCATGAAAGGTGGGATTCGTGTCGTCAATACCAAGGTTCTCTTTGCACACATTCTCAAATAGGATGAAGGCCGTGTCCACACCGTACATCATATGCATGTGGATTTCCCACATCCGCCGGCAGACATTGATGGTGTCCTCGAAGTTGGCCAGCAGTTCGGCGTTGGTGGCGGTATCCACATCGCACGATTTCAGCCGCTTGTAGTGGCCGAGCATCTCAGAGACATAACCGCCCCACAGCTTGTCATAGTCCTCGATGAAGGGACGAATCGCCTCTCTGAACTTCACCCCACGTTTCTTTCGCTCTTCTTCATCCATGACTAGGTTGAGGGTAAGGTACCCGCCCCCATCCTTGAACCGCCAGTCCCATCCCTTGACCGTCGGGAGGCTGAGTTTCTCGGCCCCGTATTGCATCCCGTGGCGGCAGAAGTTGATCCAGAACCATCCGAACATGGGCGTCCAAGGTGGCACGGAATGTGTGGCATCCAGAAACCATGCCGGTGATTTCTCAAGATCTACCTTCTTATCAAACTCAAACCCCGGAACCACATCGTACATCTTCATCTTTGCACCCTCCTTACCCTTGAAATTGAAGTTCGTTGATTACGAAAGGGCACCAACGCGGTTGCCCAGCCACGGAATATGGGTTATACGTCAGCGGCATCACCTGCAAGAAAATCTCAACCCAGAACCGATAGCGCAACAGGGAGATGAAGCATCCCCTTTTGGGGTTTAACGGGTTGCAGGTGATTCGCGACGTGGATTGTCACGCCTCAAAAGAAGGCTGCATGTTCCAGGGGCAATCAGAATCGAGCAACCGGAAACAGCAGCGGCATCCACCATCGAGTCTCCTCTACTTCAATTACGTAATCATCGTAAGCGCATCCGCATCACACCACAGGACACACTGAGGATCGGGAGGTTCCCCACAAAAATCACATTTGAGCGGGATCTCCGTGACCGGTTCCTTGAACACGGACTTGACCGGACATGACGCCCTGCACACAATGCATCCGTCAATTTCTCTTCCCTCCACCAGCACCACATCCTTTGAGTTACACATTGCCTCTGTATAAGGACCCGCAATCACGGGAAGACAGAAGTCTTCGCCGATAAAAACCCGTATCCTCGACCTCCTGGGGTTTACGGCGTTCGTGTGCTGGAGGGAGCAGACTACCTCACAGAGTTTACACCCGGTGCACTTTGTATGATCTATCTTTATCCGCACAGATCTGCCCCTTCCTTTTCGAGTCCTAACTGCTTCAGTTTTTCAAGAGTAGGAACGCCCTCCTCATTCCAACCTCTCAGATAGTAGTACTCGGAAAGCATCCGGTCCAGATGAACCACCTGATTTTTGACCCGTGGTTCATCCGTCATTCTCTTGGGGAGCCGGTCATCCTTCTTGCTGAGCCCTGCTTTCAGGTTGAAGAGCCGTTCCAGGTTCCATATCCTTTCGCCTATCAACGACAGATCCGAATCAGTAAAATCAACTCCGGTGGTGATCCGGAGCCAGGATAGAAGTTTTTCCCCCCATAGCGGTCCGTGGTAGATGATCCAGCACAAAATGCTGGAGTCAACCACCGCAATATAATCCTGATCCTGTTTTGTCTGCTCCACATGGTGCTCGGGATCTTTTCTTCCGTCGTAAAAGGGCAATGTCGCCTTGGTATGGCATCCGCCGACATTGTTAGTCGCGTACTGAAGACCAATGACTTCAATCCCCTGAGGGTGCCAGGCCGGCATTCCCATTCCTTTAATCCCCATGAAAAGCTCGGGATGCCCGTATTGCTGTGCCAGCGCGTTCCCGCCCTCAGCCAACAGATCGCCAAAACCTTTACGGAGGGCTGTCATGAGCATCAATTGAAACATGGCCTCTGAGTTGCCAAACCCCAGAGGGAACCCTATATCCTTTTCAGGGAGATAACCCCTTTCAGAAAGCTCCATGGTGCATGAGATAATGGCCCCGGCAGAAATCGTATCCATGCCCAGTTCATTGCAAAGATAATTGGCCCTGAAAATATCATCGAGGTCACCGATTCC
This sequence comes from Desulfatiglandaceae bacterium, assembly GCA_041753575.1. GTDB lineage: Bacteria > Desulfobacterota > DSM-4660 > Desulfatiglandales > Desulfatiglandaceae > CG2-30-51-40. Next base: position 39,704 of record JBGSUA010000045.1, on the reverse strand, counting down.
GCAGTTGGACCCCAGCAAAGCCATTGACTCGTGCTCCGGCCCTTTGGCGGTTCCTGGATATGCCAGATCCTTAATCCGGCTTCTCTTCCCGCACGCGAAAGGACAGCCAAAACACCCTTCATCCCTTACACGGAGGCTGTTCCGGATAAAATCCGGATCTTCAAACTTGCTGAATGGTTCGAAGTACCCGGACTGGAAGTTGAGGGCGGCCTGCGTGCCGCTCTTATTGGCCCGTCCCGGGAGAATCCAAGTCCCCCAGCGGCGTCTTTTCTCCAACGCCTTATTCTCTCGCCCTTCCTGAAAGAAATCCATAACCGCTTTCTTGAAGCCATTAACATCCGCTATGGTAACATCGCCTGTGCCACTTACGACCAGCCCTTTAAGATTCTTGCTTCCCATGACCGCGCCAAGGCCCGATCGCCCGGCAGCCCTCCCGCCGTCCGACATGATACAGGCAAACCGGACAAGATTCTCACCAGCCGGGCCGATGGTTACGATACTCATATTGTTGAGTTCCCAATCATCAAATTTTCCGCTCATATCCGACCGGAGGAGCTGCTCTGTTTCTCTGACCCGCTTTCCCCAAAGGTGTCCGGCAGACCGAAGCTCAACCGTATCGTTCCGGATATATACATAAACAGGTTCCGGCGATTTTCCCTCGATGATCAGGAAATCATATCCGGCAAATTTGAGATTCGGCCCGAAGTATCCGCCGCAGCAAGGGTTGGCGATGGCGCCGCTCAGGGGTGATTTGGATGCGACGATGAATCTTCCGCCTGCTGGAACCCCGGTCCCCACCAAAGGCCCTGTGGCAAAGATCAATTTGTTATCAGGGCCGAGCGGGTCAGTCTTCGGGTTTATCTCGTCATAGAGAATTCGTATGCCGGCACCGCGACCACCGATATAATTTCTGATCAGATCAGAAGGAGTATCTTCAACTGAACAGTTCCCCCGCGAAAGATCTATTCTCAGTATTTTTCCCTTCCAGGCAAACATTACGGTACCCTCAAATGAAATGTGTAGGACTGGAGGTGACCACTGCAAGGCCTTCGGCTGCAAGCAAACCAGTACTAAGTGTTCAGGTTGCAGGGTTCAAAAAAGCCATTCGTCCCTCAATGCGCACCTTCCATGATTGCCTCAATCATACCCAGGGTCTGCTCCTCGCTGAATCCCAGTATGTCCAGCGCCCCACTCCTGCACGATGCCACGCAGAGCCCGCAACCCTTGCAGAGGGCTTTCTGTACAATGGCCACACCCGCCATTGCATCTACCTCGATGGCATTAAAGGCACAAATCTCCTGGCAGACTCCGCACCCGGTGCACTTCTTTCCGTCAACCGAGCAAATAGTACCACCGGCCATGATCTCCTTCTTTGCCAGGATTGTCATGGCTCGTGAGGCCGCGGCCCTTGCCTGTGCAATACTCTCATCCACAAACTTGGGGCTGTGGGCCAGGCCGGCCATAAAGAATCCGTCCGTGGGAAAATCCACGGGGCGAAGCTTCATGTGTGCCTCCATAAAAAAACTATCCTCATTAAGCGGGGCTTTAAGCAGTTGCGACAGGGAGCTGTTACCGGCGGAAGGAACCGTTGCCACCCCTAAGGCAAGGCGGTCGGCGTTCATCATCAGTCGTCGTCCCAGTACAGGTTCTGTTACAGTAACCCTCAGGAACGACCGCCCATTTTCTTCAACAGCCTCAACATCCGGTTTGTCATCGGCGTCATACCGGATAAAGATCACACCTTTCTCAGCCGCTTCCCGGTAGTAATCTTCTCTGAAGCCGTATGTCCGCATGTCACGGTAGAGGATATAGATCTCCATATAAGGATTGATTTTTTTTAGTGTAAGCGCATTTTTTATAGCATGAGTACAGCATATTCTGCTGCAGTATGGTCTTTCAGTATCTCTTGAGCCCACACACTGAATCATAACAAATGTGCTGCAATCCCTCAAATTATCCGGATGATCTTCCATCTCCTCTTCCAATTCAAGCAGTGTCGCCACGCGCCGGTCTTTGCCAAAAAGGTAGGCTTCGGGCTTCAATTCCTCTGCCCCGGTGGCAACAATGGTAACGCCGTGCGAAATCGTTTTGACCGCCCCTCTTTTTCCCGCACGGATTCTGCTTGAAAAATTCCCCACATACCCGGAGACCTCTATGAGATCAGACTCTGTATAAACCATGATCAAGAGATTGGCATAGACCTCCCTGATCAGTTTCTGGACATACGCCCGGACATTACCGCCTTCTATGGAAGAACGGATACGCCGACCTAAACCCCCAAGCCATTCTTCCTTTTCAACAAGGTGCACACGAATGCCTTGGCGGGCCAGTGCCAGGGCGCTTACCATGCCCGAAATGCCGCCCCCAATCACCAAAGCAGCACCGGTAACGGCGTAGGACAACCGCTGCAGCGGGTCGAGAAGCCGCGCCTTGGATACGGCCATCCTCACCAAGTCTCTTGCCTTCGCGGTTGCTGCCTGCCGCTCCCCCGTATGAACCCAGGAACAATGTTCCCTGATATTAGTCAGTTCAATAAGATGCGGGTTCATGCCGGCCTGTCTCAGGGCATCCTGAAAGACCGGTTCGTGCGTCCTGGGTGTGCATGCGGCAACCACGACCCGGTTGAGCCCTTTCTCCTTGATGGTGGCTACCATGCGGGTTATGGAGTCAATTGAGCAACTGAAGGTTTCCTCCTGTGCATGCACCACGCCGCTTAACTCCCTGGCATAGGTAACGACATTTGCCACATCCACTACCTTGACGATATTGGTCCCGCAGTCACAGACAAACACTCCTACTCTGGGTGGTTCTCCGCCTACATTCCGCTCAGGAGGATAAGAGGTCTCCGTGACCAGAGTTCCCCTCTGGTCAGAGAGGAGTTCTGAAGCAAATGAGGCAGCCCCGCTGGCCATGGTCACGGAATCGGGGATATCCATCGGCGCTCGAAAGGCCCCGCAGACGTAAACGCCGGGCCGGGAGGTCTCTACCGGAGAAAAAGTCCCGGTTTTACAAAACCCATGGGAATTGGTCTCGACATGCAACCTGTCAGCCAGTTGCCTGTTACTGTCTGGAGAGGTGAGACCCACGGAAAGCACGACAAGGTCAAAGGCCTCATCCTTGATTCCGAAGCCGTCGACCCGATGCCTGATCGTCACTTCTCCGTTCTCGGCATTTTCCCTCAAGATGGACGCCTTGCTCCAGATGAATCGCACCCCCGGGGTATTTCTTGCCCTCTCATAGTAGCGTTCGAACCCTTTTCCATACGCCCTGATATCATTGTGCAGAATAACGGCATCCAGTCCCGGAAGCTGCTCTTTGGACAGGATCACCTGCTTGATGGCATACATGCAGCATACGGCGGAACAGTAGTTATGGCCGGCGGTAGTGTCCCTTGAGCCCACGCATTGAATCCACGCTATCTTCTGAGGGCGTTTTCCGTCCGATGGTCTTCGCAATACCCCCCGGTTGGGTCCCGATGCGCTCAACAGCCGCTCAAACTCAAGGCTGGTAACGATGTTCCTGAATGCTCCATACCGATACTGTGCCTGCCGTCCAGGCGCGAACGCCTCATACCCGGTGGACAGAATAACGCTCCCTACCTCTATCTTCGACTTTTCTTGTTGATGGTGAAAATCTATCGCCTTGTTCCTGCACACTGGAACACAGATTTGGCACGCCTGCCTTGATAGAAAAAGACAGTGCGACGGATCTATGGTTGAAACTGCCGGAACAGCCTGGGGAAAAGGCAAATGAATCACCTTCACGGTTCCCAGGTTTTCATTATAGGGGTCCAGGACTTGTACCGGGCAGTACTCAGAGCATGTCCCGCATCCGGTGCACTTTTCCGGATCCACGTACCTGGGTTTATGAGTCAAGGTGACCTCAAAAGTCCCAGCCTCGCCGTCAATCCTGTCAATCTCGGTTTCAGTAAGAACAGATATATTTGGATTCGTGGCACATTCGATAAACTTCGGAGAGAGGATACACATGGAGCAGTCATTGGTCGGGAAGGTCTTGTCCAACTGGGACATCCGACCCCCAATGGCCGGTTCCTTGTCCACAAGGTAAACTTTGAACCCTGAATTCGCCACATCCAGCGCCGCCTGAATCCCGCTAACCCCTGCACCCGCAACCAGGACCGCGCCCACCTTTCGCATGGTTGGAACTGAAGCCTGATTTAAGGTATCGCTATTGAGCATCTTTTTCCGCCACCCGAACTACAGTGCCGATTGAACTATTTCGGAGATGTCCTTCACTTCAAGTATATCTCCCTTATCTGCGGTCACAACACTATCCATGAAATTGAGGAGACAGTATGGGCACGCGGTAACCAGGATATCCGCCCCTAAAGAGATTGCCTGATCCACTAACATATCTGAAAACCGTTCGCCCTTCTTTGTCTCCATCCATATCCTTCCCCCGCCGCCCCCGCAACAGAGGCTGTTTTCCCTGGAGTCTATCTCGTCCATCACCTCCAGGCCCGGGATGCTTCCTAAAATTTTTCGCGGTTCATCATAAATACCGTTGTGCCTTCCGAGGTAGCAGGGATCGTGATAAACTACCTTTTTGCGTAGTTCCTTTCTGAACTTAAGTCTGCCCCTGTCAATGAGATCGGCTAAATACTGGGTCATATGAAAGACCTTAATCTGAGCCCCGAACCCTGGATAATCTTCCTTGAAGGTCGTGTAGCAGTGAGGCGAGGAGACAATCACCTCCCTTACGCCCTCTGCCTCAAATGCGGAGATATTGCTCTTAACCAGACTCTCGAAAAGCTCATCATTGCCCGCCTTTCGGACGCTTTCACCACAGCAGTTCTCCTTCGAGCCTAAGATGCCGAAGCGAACCCCTGCCGCCTGCAGGATTGCTGCGCTCGCCCGGGCAACGCTCTTGAGCTTGGGGTCATACGCAGGGACACAACATGGGAAATAAAGGAGATCCATATCCTGGTGGAAATCCTCCAATTGGAGATCCTGTTTCCATGCGGGGCGTTTCTCCCTGTCTTCGAGCCACGGATTGCCGTTACCTCTCAGACTCCCCATGGCGCTCCTGAGGCTGGGTTGTGCCATATTATACTGGTATTCCATGATGATGGCCCGGACCGAGCGCATGATATCGGTGATGCTTACACCACGCGGGCATCGGCTTACGCACATATTGCACGTTGAGCAGAGCCACCAGGCCTCATCCTCTATATCAGCCAGACCAAATTTGGCTTGAGAGATCATCTGGTGAGGCGAAAAGCTCCTCACACAGTTCCAGGGACAACTCACCGTGCAAAGCCCACACTGAAAACAAAGCTTGAATGCATCTCCGCCCGCATCGCGTATCAGGTCGGACACCTCTTTAATCGGAGCAATTGCTTCCACGAAAAAGAACCTCTAATCCGCAATCCAAGATCTACACTATGAAATAATCCAACCCGAAAACTGCTTCAGTTCAATCTAGAATCTGCCAACTACAACTTCATGATCCTTGTGGCTCAATGCATATACCTTCCCCCGTCCACTACCAAGGTCTGGCCGGTTATGAAATCGCTTTCAGGCGAGGCAAGAAAAAGCGCGGCGCCTGTGATGTCTTCAGGCTTCCCCATGCGTTTGAGCGGAGTCCGGGAGGTGTCGTACCGGGTAACATCTGCCAGGGAACGGCTTGCCTCCGTATCCGTAAACCCTGGGGCAACCGCATTGATGCAGATATTGTAATCTCCCAGTTCAACTGCCAAGGCCCGGGTCAGGGCCAGGATTCCACCCTTTGAAGCCACGTAGTGCGCAAACCCGTGAGAACCGGTAAAGGCGGTTTCAGAGCAAAGGTTCACAATCTTGCCGTATCTCTGCTTTTTCATGAAGGGAAAGACCGCCCTGGTGGCCAAAAAGGTTCCCTTGACGTTCACGCTCATGACCCTGTCCCACTCGTCCAATGAGATTTCGTCAAAGGGTTTTCTCACGAGACCGTCATAGATGGCTGCGTTGTTGATAAGAATATCTATTCTCCCAAAATCGCTATTGGTTTTTTCCGCCATTGCCCGGCAGTCCCCTTCGCTTGTGACATCCCCCTCAAAGAAGTTCGCTTCGCCGCCTATCTCGTTGATCCCGCTGACGGTCTCTTGCATATCTTTCAGGTCTTTGTCACCGAACACGATATTCATAACCATAATCCGGGCGCCCTCCTGTGCTAAGCGAAGAGCGAACGCCCGACCCAATCCCCGGGCCCCGCCGGTCACAACGGCTACCCTGTCTTTTAAGCGCATTGTGAGACTCCTTCCACGACCACAGCGCAAAGAGCAAAACAGGCAGTGTGCGAGCGCCGGACACTAACCCCATGCTATCTGCGCCACGCGTTTTCAATACTCCGGCATCCGAAGCCCGTAGTCTTTGGCGATTATCTGGTAACAGTTATAGCTGGACCCTCGTCCAATGGCCGGTCCACCCGCCACCCCTGAGGAACACATGTAAAGACCTTGGACAAAAGTCTTAAGACCGCCAGGCAGTCCCCGGAAACGACCGCTCTGGGACCCTCCGCAGTTTCCTTCTGACCAACCCCCGTCTCTCATGTCCAGATGAGTATCCTGGATATCTATGGGAGTGGCGACCCGCTCTCCGATCAGATTGTCTCTGGTCATGTTGGGCGCGTATTTTCGCCATTGCTTCATCATTGAATCAATGAACTCGTCATGCAGCTGGCGCCACTCTTTTCGGGAAAAGATGCGTGCTGGAGCTGTGAATTCCTCCACATGGATGCTGTGTTTTCCTTGGGGAGCACGGGTGGGGTCCCATATACTGTCCGGCGCCGTCAAGAGGAAGAACTTGGAAGGCATTCCCAGGAGGAAGATTTCGTGCATGTACTTGTCTTCCATAAAGGCCAGATCTTTTGGCGCGTAGTAGGTTCGCGGGGTGCAATTGATATCCGGGTTGTCCTTGGCCGCCTTGTAGTTCGGAAGTTCGTGCACACCGATGGGACCCCAGAATAGCTGGGCACGGTCAAAGAAATAGGTATCAACCTTGCGCTTCATCTGGGTTGTTAGATAATCTTCACCGATCATGCGAAGGAAAAGTTGTGGTGTGGCATTGTCGGAAACCACCATCTTCTTTGCCTCAATTTCGGTGCCGTCTAACAATCTGATGCCTTTTGCCTTGTTGTTCTCAATAAGGAGCTTGTCCACTTCCGAGTTGATGAAATATTCCACCCCCAATTTCTTTCCTGCCGAAACAAGGGAATCCGTGATGGACTGGGTCCCGCCCTTGGCAATGGCTGCCGTCTCCCATCCCAATACTAAATGTAGCGTTGCAAAGGCATACATGATCCCCGGCACATCATCGGGATAGATGCCGCAGGATGTGAGGAACCCTCTCATAGTGAGGATTCTCAGCTCAGGGCTTTCAAAGATATAATGCGCCCATTCTTTGGCGGTCATGAACTGCATGGACGGATCAAACCCGCTCTTGGGATTGGCCATCAATTTATCCAGGGCATCCGGGACCCCATAGGGCGTAGGCACGGAGTATCGAAACTCGTGAAATGCCGGCCGGATGAGTTCCGCATATTTTTCCGTCCAGTACAGATAGGCTTCGGCATCGGCCTTGGAGAACCGGGCGATCTGATCATATGTCTTCTTCACATTTTTTTCGCTGTATTCGGTCTTCCCAGTCTGAGGGTCAACCACCGGGAAGCCGGCATAGGCCACGTAGGAAGATCCGTCATCAAAGACAGCTCCTTCGTTTGTATCCGGGAATACGTACTCCAATCCCTCGTCGCGAAGATTAAATTCTTTATAGGAAGGGTGACCGTAAAAACGAGTAAAGTGGGCACAGAAGTTTCCTCGAAATCCCGGCGCCGGAGAGTCGTTGAAAGATACGGCGCCTCCTCCTAAATGATCCAGCCGCTCAAAAACCCCCACTGTCAAACCGGCCTTGGCCAGATAAGGGGCAATGGTCGTTCCGTGATGTCCGCCGCCTATGATTACCGCGTCGTAAGATCTATCCGCCATTCTATCTGCCTCCTGTTTCTCCTGATATTCTTCAATTTATATAATAATACCTTCAACCTGTTGACTATTTTCATCTGAGAGAGCAGACCTCTCTTACTGATCCCTGATCCCTGATCCCCGATCCCCGATCTCTGGTCCCCGATCCCTGGCTTGGGGGTATATTTTCACGGTAAAAGACAAGTGAACCCCCCTCGTGCATTATCTCAGTGCCTTAAAGACTGCCGCTAATTTTTCGGCTTTTTCCTCGATGGAGCCTTCCATCAACTGGCAATCCCGTCCCATATCTGGGGGAGAGGAGAGGGCTGCGATGGCCATTTTATTCAAAAACTCCTGTGGTACGCGCAGGTCCCCGGCGTCCCATGAGGGTATGGAACGCGCACCCTGGATCATTTTCAACATCTTGGTCCTTGAAATATATCTCAGCTCGCCTACCTCGTTGCTCACGGTTACGAGGGCCGGCATCCTGGCTTTCACCCGTTCGTATCCATCGGGGAGACTCTTCTTTACCACTACACTTCCCTCTTCGATTCTAATTTCCCTGGCCAGACTGATGCAGGGGAGTTCAAGCATTTCACCCAATATCAGGCCCACCTGACCGGAATCCCAGTCTCCCGCCTGCCGCCCGGTTAAGATCAGATCATATCCATCCAGCTTTCGGATGGCTGCGGCCAGGGCAGCGGCTGTGGAATAGCTGTCCAACTTTTCAAAGGCCTCGTCTTCCAAGAGAATCAGTTCGTCGGCCCCTGCCGCCAGGGTCTTTCGCAATACCGTGTCCGAGACCTTTCTTCCTAAGCTCAATACCGTTATTTTCGCTTCTGTCTCCTCCTTTATCCGAACGGCCGCCTCAAGGGCATTTTCATCAAAGGGGCTTATAACCTGAGGCGCGTCCACTAGCACTTCCAGCTTTACCGTGTCCACGCTTACATCTGAGAGCGGTGCCTCCGGGTCGGGAATCTGTTTTGCACAGACTATGATTTTCAGCTCTGTCATGACACCTCCTCCAGCTTTTCTATGAGGGCGGGGATAATCTCTTCATAATCTTCGATGATCCCGTAATCCGCTACCTTGAACATGTTGCACGCGGGGTCAGTATTGATGGCGATGATCTTCTTGGAGTGGGTCATGCCCACTAAGTGCTGAATGGCTCCTGATATGCCCACGGCTATATAGATATCCGGAGAAATCATGGTGCCGGTCAGACCCACCTGATGATCCGAAGAGATCCAGCCCTTGTCCACGGCTACCCGGCTGCATCCGATCATCACATTGCTGAAGGATTTGCGTAAGGCCTCAGCTAATTCCTCTAAAAGCTCAAACCCGTCTGCTTCGCCCAAGCCGGCCCCGCCGGCCACCACCACCTCTGCCTTGTCCAGGGCCACCACATCCTCCCTGACGACTTCCAGGGATTCTACTTTTATCATGGATTCGTCTATTTTCGGCCGGATCTCCACGATCTCCCCCTTTGCGGCGCCGGGTTCAGAAGGGTCAAAGACCTTTGCCCTTACCGTTGCCATTTGGGGCTCGCCCGGGCATTTGAAGACTGAAATGGCATTGCCCCCTGAAACCGGCTTGGTCCGCAGCAGAAGCCCGCTTTCAGAATCTATGGACAGGGCTATGCAATCGGTGGTCAGCCGTGTGTGAAGTCTGCATGCCAGCCGCGGGCCCAGTTCCATGCCGACAAAGTCGTGGCTCATCAGGAGGATTCTCGGATTAATCTGCCTGCACGCCTGTTCCAGGGCCGCCAACCATAAATCGGGCTTAAAGCCCCGCAGCAGGGAGTGTTCCAGCTTATACACCTTATCCGGGCCGTGGGAGGCAGCCTCATCCGCCTGCGCGGAAACCTCGTCTCCCATCAGCAGGAGGGAAAATCCTCCGCCCTTTCCTCCGGCCAGTCTCTTCCCGGCGCTTAACAGTTCGAGGGTCCTCGGATCCAGCGCTTCCTCTTTGACTTTTCCCAATATCAGTACATCATTCATCTTAGTCCTCCTGCCGAATTTGAAATTAGAAACCTGACGGAAAAGGGCACATGCTTCGGTTTCCAGTCTCTACTCTGTCTCTTCCAATGCCTGCAAGACCAGCTCGTTCAGATCCATGACCCGGAAAGGCCCTTTGAGCCCGACGGCCTTTCGAGCGTCTTCCAACATGATGAGGCACAGGGGGCAGGCTGTGATGAGGATCTCTGCTCCCGTGGCCTCGGCCTCACGGATACGGACCTCGCTCATCTTGACCTCGCCCTGAAGGTCCTGCCACATCCTTCCGCCGCCACCGCCGCAGCAAAGGCTGTCAGGGCCGTAATGGGTCATCTCCAGCAGAGTGATCCCCGGGATGGCGCGAATAATCTCCCTCGGCTCATCGAAGATCCTGTTATGACGCCCTAAATAGCATGGATCATGGTAGGTTACCGTCTTATTGATCTCTTTCTTAAACCGGATTTTTCCGGCCGCCATAAGTTCGCTCAGGACCAGGCAATAGTGGCGGGTCCTGAAGGCAGCTTCAGGGTATTCATTCGTAAATGTGTGGAAACAGTGGGGTGAGGAGGTTGCCACCTCGGTAATGCCGTATTTGTCAAAAACCTCATAACACCCCTGCCTCTGTTCCTCAAACAGGCCCAGCTCCCCCACCCTCCGGGCAATGTCTCCGCAGCAGGGCTCTTTCTTTCCCAGGATACCGAAGTTCATGCCGGCTATTCCAAGGATTCTTGAAAAGGATCGGGCGATCACTTGAGCCTTGTCATCAAAAGATGTGGTGCAGCCCACGAAGTAGCACAGATCTGTCTGGGCTCCCTTTTTGGTGAGGTCGGTCAGTCCCAGACCCTCTGCCCAGGCTCCCCGCTTTTGCCTGGAGGACTCCCATGGGTTACTATATTTGAAAAGCCGTTCCAGGGTCTGGCTCAGGAGTTCCGGGACCCGGGTCCCCTCTTCCACAGCCAGCACCCGCTTCTTGGTTACCACCTCGAACGCGGCGCCGTAAATCGGGCAGACCTCCAGGCAGGCCCGGCATGTGGTGCAGTGCCAGTAGTTTTCACCTAACTGTCGTTCTTCATTGCGGTTCAGGAACTGGATATCTCCCAATGGGAAATGTTTTTGCCACAAGGCATGCCGCATGGCCTGAATAAAGTCCCTGGGAGCAAATGGTTCGCCTGCCCCTACCGAAGGACAGACAGCGACGCAACGGCCGCAGCGCATGCAGCCGTCAAAAAAGATGGCGTCAACCAGGTCAAACTCGCCTGCCCCGTCTTTCATGTCCAGCAAGACCGGTTTTGAAGCCGCCTGGAAATAGACGCCCACCGGCGCTCCAACTAGATGAAACAGTTTGGTAAAGGGAATTATCGCGATAAGGCCTAGACAGAGGAGCGTATGTACCCACCAGAAAGCAGGATAGGCAGTTGAGGCTGCGGAAGACGAAAAGAGGCCGCTCACCCACCAACCCACAAAGGACCAGGCTCCCCATGGAGGGTGCTGCGCGGAAAGCCGCAGAGCCTCTAGAATGAAGCCTGAAAGGGCCGCCAGGAGGAGCCAAACCGGCACAATGGCATCCTCCAGCCTGCGCTCAAGCCTGGGGACCGCCTGGAGATATCGGCGAATGAGGGCCCAGATGATCCCTGAAACGAGGAGGACGCCTGCAAGCTCCATGAAAAGGGAAAAGACTAGATAGAACGTGCCCTCCAAGAATGAAAAAAGATAATGGTGGATCGCCAGGATGACGGTACCTACAAAAAGGACCAGAAACCCCCAGAAGATGAAGATGTGCATCAGGCCTGCGGCTGCGTCGCTTTGAAGCACTCGCCGCCCAAGGATGGCATCAAGGATTGCTTTCTTGAGCGCAACCCGTGAAAAGGAAACACCCCGGGTTCCGGCGTTCTTTTTCCATACCCATATGTGAGCTCCCATGCCTGCCAGAAACAGCGCGGTGGCGAAAGCCGCGATCAGATAGAAGATCCATACTTGATCTATCTGCCAGAACATGCTCCGATTAGGCGTCATGGAAGTCATCTCACCATTATCTTGGAATCCCGCAATTTCTCATATCGTATCAATTAGCTTTCGTATTCTCCGTTTGACTTGTCAAAGCATTTATTATTATATTCATATAAGGTTTTCTTATTAACATGAAACTTTGCTTATAGACCTGCCTATGCGAATTAATCTCAATCAACTGAGGGCCTTTTTCTTGGCCGCCAGGGAAAAGAGTATCACCAAGGCTGCCGAATCCCTTTATGTGACGCAGCCGGCGGTTACCATGCAGATCAAATTATTGGAGCAGGATCTGGGGGTCAAGCTCTTCAGAAAGTACGGCAAAAGCCTTGAACCGACGGCTGCCGGAAGCGTCCTTTTCAGCTACTCGGAAAAGGTGTTTGAAATCGTGGAGGAGATGGAGTATGTCCTCAAGGGGCACGCAGCCTCGACCCATGGCTCCCTCACCATCGGAACCACACGCAGTTTCGCCCGGCATCTCATGCCGGATCTTCTGTCCAGATTTCAGAAACGTTTCCCCGAGGTGAAGGTCATTCTGAAGGTAGGAAGCTCCCAGGAGATCGCCGACGGGGTGCTTGATTTCAAATACGACGTGGGCACCATCGGGAGACTTCCCTATAAGAGTAAGTTGAGCGTCATTCCCTATACGAGAGAGGAATTTTGCCTGGTGGTTTCACCGCAACACCGATTTTCCAAGTGTGAGGAAGTCTCGCTGAAGGAACTGAAAAACGAGCCGATCATTATTCGGGAGAACGGGTCAGGCTCCCGATATGCCATCCTCTCTTTGCTCAGTTCTCACGGCGTGAACCCGTCGGTTCTGCTGGAGGCAGGCAGCGTGGAGTTCATAAAGGAATACATTATGAAAGGTCATGGGATATCCTTCCTTTACAGGCCGGAAATTCGGTTGGAAGCCACATTAGGACTGCTCAAACCCGTTGCGGTCAAGGAAGGCCCCATCTTAGTGCAAACCGACACGGTTTTTCCCAGAGGCGTTGATCTTTCACCGCCTGTGAAGGCATTCCTGCAGTTGATCGAGGAAGGGGCGTAATGCATCAGTTATCAAATCCATCCGAAAGAGGATCTTCGCCCGAGTGGTCCGAATTCATCGCCCGGCTCTTTGAAAAGGCCGCTCCTTATCTGGCGGTCAGAGGGGATGTGGACCATACAAGGGTTTCCCACGACTATGCGCTTACCCTTATGTGCCATGATGGAGGAGACAGGAGTATCGTGGAACCCGCTGTCATTCTCCATGACGTGGGCTGGTCTGTTCTAGAGCCCGAAGTTATATCCGCAGCCTTCGGCGTCCTGGCCAAGGGTAAAGAAGCCGATCGTCTCAACCGAGTTCATGAAGTTGAAGGAGCGGTAATCGCACAAGACATTCTCCTGTCATTTGACTACGATCGGGGGCTAATTGAAAAGATTGCGGCTATTATCAGTCGTCACGACTCCGGAGAGAACAGCGAATCCCATGAGGAAGGCCTGGTCAAAGACGCGGACAAACTATGGCGTTTCTCAAGTGCCGGGTTCTGGCACGAAACAGAAAGACAGCATCTGAAGCCGACTATTCTCCTCGACTTTCTTGAGCTGCGCTACAAAGGGTGGTTTTTTTCTTCTGCCGCCCTAACCCTTGCAGAGAAAGAGCTGCTCAGACGCCTTGATGAGATCAATTCGCTATAGTTCAACACAGGCGGGATTAACGTTTTCGGGCAAAACGGCAATTGCGCTGAAGAGTCTTGGGGACTAGCAGTTCGCTAGGCTGGATGTAAGCGGAGAGACAATGCGTTTCCGTTGACATCTATGCTCAATTTGGGAGGCCGCTTCCTGCAAGATCTTCGAGAGATGGGAGATGCTTCGGGCATGCGGGCACTGTTGGGGATAATAGTAAGGAAATATGATTGATTTTGAGGAGGATTGTTATGATTAAACGCATTTTGTTAACCATGTTTATTGTGTGGATTGTGAGCTTGACCCAATTATCATCTGGTGCTGATAAGAATTATATAATGATGTCAACGACAACGAGCACGGAGAATTCCGGTCTTCTGGCCGTGATTCTGCCTGTCTTTACAGGAGAGACGGGCATAGAAGTGCGGGTGCTTGCAAAGGGAACCGGGGCGGCCATAAGAGACGGCATGGACGGAAATGTGGACGTGATATTTGTTCACGACATGGCGCGGGAGGAAAAATTTGTGGCAGAAGGTTACGGGGCCTACAGACTGGCCGTCATGCACAATGATTTCGTGATCCTGGGGCCTCCGGGGGATCCGGCAGACATAAAGGGACTGAGGGATGCAGTTTCGGCCCTTAAGCTTGTAGCTGATAAAAAGTCACCCTTTATTTCCAGAGGAGACGATAGCGGCACTCATGCAAAGGAGCAGGAACTCTGGAGGCTCACCGGAGTGCCCATCAAGAGAAAGAGCCTTGAAATGAATGTCATGGGGGTAAAAAGGGAGATATCTTTTGAAAGCCCCGATACCGGTGGAAACTGGTACGTTTCTATCGGCCAGGGTATGGGCAGGACACTTCTATTCGCGGATGAAAAGCAGGCCTACACGCTCTCTGACAGGGCAACATTCCTTAAGAATAAATTCGGAAAAGGTGTGGGACTTGATCTTAAGATACTTTGCGAGGGTGACGAGCGGCTCTTCAATTATTACGGAGTCATTCCGGTCAACCCCAAGAAGCATACTCATGTGAAGTTCGAGGTGGCGGATCGGTTCGCCAAATGGCTGGTCTCGCCCAAAGGGCAATCCCTGATAGAGGGCTATAAGATATCAGGGCAGCAGGCCTTTTTCCCTGACGCAGTGCGGAGCAAGCGGTGAAGTAGTGTGAGAAGCATCCCGCAAAGCCCGGCACATTTCCCTGAAATCCTCCTCAGCTCTCAAAGCTACCTTTTAGAATGGGAAGACTCATTCTTTCACTTGGTTCTATTAACCGGGGCATTATAGTATCGCATACAGAAATCCGGCGGTCCCAATAATAGGAGTGCCGCCTTCTTGTTCGCATGAACACATGGAAATGGAGGAGGGCCTATGAAAAGGATGGTCAAGCAAAAAGTGTTTCCCACCGGAGCTCCGATCAATATGAGCCAGGCAGGAGAGGTAAAGGAGTTCATGAATACCAGGGAGATTGCGGATTTTCTAAATCTCAATGAAAAGATGATCTATGCGCTTATAGCCGAAAAAGGACTCCCCGCAACAAAGGTCACAGGCAAGTGGCTTTTCCCAACCAGACTGGTAACGCAGTGGCTGGAGAATGAAACCATCAATTATCCAAAGGAGGCAAATCCGCTTCCCCCCTATCATGGCCTGCTCATTGTTTGCGGGAGCAACGATATCCTATTGGACAGAACTCTTGCCCTGTTTAACAAGATATATCCGGAGAACGTCGCAGTCTTTGGAAACCTGGGAAGCATGGGCGGCATCGGGGCACTAAGAAGGAATCTTTGCCATATTGCCTCCAGCCATCTCATGGAGGCAGACGGCGGTGAATATAATTTCAGGTTTGCGGAAAAAGAGCTTGGCCATTTGCCGGCTATTGTCAATTTTTGCAGGCGCGAACAGGGTCTGCTTGTTGCCAAGGGGAATCCGAAGGCCATAAGAGGAGTGGAAGACCTTGCCAGAGAGGATATAACTATTGTCAACAGGAACGTTGGAACAGGCACGCGGCTCCTGTTGGATCAGGAACTTGCAAAACTAGGGCTCGCCGGCGATCGGATAAAGGGCTACGACAGGGAAGTTCAGAGACATGTTGATGTCGGCATGGAGATAATCTCGGGGCGAGCTGATGCCGGTTTGGCAATAAAGGCTGTAGCCACGCTTCTTGGCCTTGATTTCATTTCGCTTCGCTGGGAAAGATTCGATCTGCTTATTATAAGAGAGCGGTTTTTTGATAAAGGCGTGCAGCTTTTCCTGGGACTTTTGCATGAATCACGCTTCAGAGAACTCCCACTGACTCTGGAGGGCTATGATCTCGAAATTTGCGGGAAAATGGTTTTTCCTCAGGCAAGCTCATAGGAAAACTGATGGCGTATATTTTGTTGGTTAGCAAACATTATAAAGCATGATGTAGTTTCATAGCATTTGACTGGACATCTGCATGGTGGCATTATTCTTTTCAGAAATTGACTGGATATATGAAAGTCAGTCACTTGTCACGATGATATTCATGTCAGGGCTTGATGATTGAATGTGAGGATACGGATGATGGATAATCAGCAAGAGGATTCAAGCCGGAGACCGGATGCAAGAGATGCCTCAGGGCGGATCATAAGGAGGGGAGCACAGTCGGGACTCGCCCTGAAGGCCGCCATCATAGGCGGTGGAAAGGCCTGTGAAAACCTTATAATGCTTCTTAGCGGAGAAAGAAAAGGCCGACTGAACCTTGATATATTGGGTGTGGCGGATCCAAGCGATGAAGCCCCCGGGATAGTTCTCGCTCGACGGATGGGCATCTTCACCACCAAGGATTTTACCGAGCTGTATTCACTCGCCGGGCTCAATCTCCTTATAGAACTGACAGGCTCCATGGCTGTAAGGGAGAGGATGATACGAACAAAGCCCCTTGAGGTTAGCTCTATTGATCACAGAGGGGCCAGACTTCTCTGGGATCTTATTCAAATCGAGGAGGAAAAAAGAAATCTTCAACTGGAGGCTGAAAGGTCTATCAGGAAGGAGAGGGATTGGTGCCAGAAGGTCATTGATTCACTGCCGGACAGGATAATGGTCCTGAACCGGGATTACACGATACACAGTGTAAACAGGACATTTATCAAGGAAACAGGCCTTGAGGAAGATGCGGTTGTGGGCAGGCGCTGCTTTGAAATATCACACGGAATCGGAGGCCCGTGTTTGGGAGAGGGGAGCGATTGTCCGCTCAGAAAGGTCTTCGATGAAGGGGCAGCCTGCACCGTCATACACAGCCATAAGGGAAAAGACGACGTAACCTCATATGAGGAGATAATGGGTACGCCGATCTTTGGCCCGGATGGAAAGGTAGTCCAGATAATAGAAGGCATCAGGGATGTGACCCGAAGGGTGACGCTTGAGAGAGAGCTGAGGGAATCGGAGGAAAAACTCAGGCAGTTTCTTGAATCCGCCCATGACATAATCTGCATCAAAGATCTGGAAGGGAGATACAGTTACATCAATCCAGAGGCAGCGTCTTCCATGGGGGTCAGCCGTGATTCTGTAATGGGAAAGACGGATTTCGAGATCTTTCCCGAAAGGCTTGCGCGCCAGATGGAGGCCCATGACAGGGAGGTGCTGAGGAGCAAGGAGACTGTTTCTTTCACTGAAAGGCTGAGGGAAGAGCCGGGCAAGATGAGGCACTTCCACACAGTCAGGTTTCCGATACTTAATGATCAGGGCCAGATGGTATCTCTGGCCGTAATAGCAAGAGATATGACCGAGCAGGTAAGGCTTCAGGAGGAGGTCAGGCAAAACAAAGAATATCTCGAAAATATACTCTCCAATTCCTCTGACATGATTATAACTACCGACCTTGGAGGCAAGATCGTGACCTTCAATCCGGCTGCTGAGAGGCTTCTGGGCTGCCGGGCCGAAGAGGCAATAGGGACAGATATATCGGATCTCTGGGTTGATCCCTCAAAACGAGATGCCTTGATGGACGAGGTAACCAGGCTTGGGGCCGTTACCAACTATCATGCCGTTCTAAAGGCCAGGGAAGGGTATGATGTGGAGATAAGTCTATCCCTTTCCCAGTTAAAGGACAGCAATGGCCGGGTCCTCGGGACGGTGGGTATAAGCAAGGACATGACGGAGGAAAACCGTCTTAGAAAACAGCTTATCGAACAGGAGCGGCTTGCGGCGGTAGGCCAGACCGTGGCCGGGGTCACTCATTGCATGAAAAACGTCCTCAACGGACTCAAGGGCGGCGCCTATATACTTAACGTGGGGCTCAAGAGGAGCGATTCCTCTCTTGTATCAGAAGGCTGGGAGACGGTTCAGAAAGGCATTGAAAGGATAGGAAAACTGAGTCTGGATATGTTAAGTTACTGCAAAGATAGAAAGCCTGTCAGAATACAAACTGATCCTGCAGATATTGTCAGGGATATGATCTCCCTGGTGGCAGATTCCGCCAGGCAGCAGGGCGTGGAGATCACATTCAAGGGAGGGAACACCGGCTTGGTAAATATGGATCCGGATTCCATAGGGAGGGCCATTCTCAATCTCGTCAGTAATGCGGTAGATGCATGCAAAGAAAAACAATATTTGGGAAAAGAGACGCCAAAGGTGGAGGTAGAAGTAATCAAGCATGAAGATGAATTGCTTTTCGCAATCGAGGATAACGGCATAGGGATGAGTGAAGAGGTCAAGAATAAACTCTTTACAAGGTTTTTCAGCACGAAAGAGCAGAAGGGCACAGGACTTGGTCTCTGTGTCAGCCAGAAGGTCGTTGAAGAGCATGGAGGAAGAATAGACGTTGATTCCGAGCCGGGGAAAGGATCAACTTTTACAATAGTGCTCCCCGTCAAGATTCATTAAGGCTCCGAAGGAGTGATTTCAAAACAGTAGCAACTGTCAAAGGCCTGGACAACTAGAGTTTCCTCACCGGTGCTGTCGGTTTGCCACAGAAGATATTCCCTTCCATCCTCATCAACTGCCTTTGCCCAGGCCGGTTTAAGCTCGATAGCTTCCTTGCCTGTGAGCTTATTTCGAAAAAGGATGTTACCTGTAATCCAGAAGGAGCCCGGCTGCAATCTAGGGCCCTTCAGCCCTCTTACTGATCTTACTATTACCCTCCTCACGGGGAAGGCGGTTGACATAGAGGCGCCTCCTGATTCAACTCCTTGACTCTTATCTTCGCTACCAGCAGCAATATCCGACTGGCAAGCCTAATACCAGTTAGTAGTTAGCTTGTCAAGCCCGCCTCTCAGGACTTTATGCTTGCTCACCAGTTACTGGTTGTGGTATTTTTAAGATACAGAGAAAAGATGCTGTATGGATGGTTTATTAAGAGTACTTTAGTGACAATTTAAAAAAGATAGAATCTTTAAACCATGCAAGCGGGGAATGGAGGAACATCATGGCTGTTACAAAAGTTCTTATCATTGACGATGAAAAGGAGAATGTTCGCTATCTCAGTACCATTCTGGAGGAAAACGGCTTCAATGATATCCATGCGGCCTATGACGGGGTTGAAGGTCTGCTGAAGGCAAAGGAGCTTTTGCCCGGCCTTATCCTATTGGATCTTCGTATGCCGAAAAAAAGCGGGATAGCTGTTTTTAATGACTTAAAGGATTCCTCCCAATTGAAAGACATACCGGTAGTCATACTTACGGGAGAAGGCGGATTCCTTAAGCATCTGGCTGAGCTGAGGCAGTTTCATGAGGATGGAGAAGCTCTTGAAGTCCTTCCAACCGAAAAGGTGTTGGAGCGGTTTATCAAATCGCGCCCGGATGCATTTCTTGAAAAACCTGTTGAGCCTGAGATGCTCATGAACGTTGTAAAAAGGATTCTCATTACAATAGATGAGGTTCGTGCAAGAAGGATCAATGATATAGATGCACTTTGCGCTCAAAGACTGACAGGGAAGGTGGTTTTTAAAGGGGCGAGCTTTGATATAGACGAAAAAAACAGGCTGAACCTGATGGCCTCTGTGGTGAGTGCCATGATCCCTGGCGGGAGCCTCCCGGGATTTACAGTACGTTCATCAGACAACAAAGATATTCCCATGAATTCGGACGAATTGTTTTCTTTCCACAAGGCACTTACTGAATGGATTTATCTTACTCATAAGGCCTCCTGGAAGCATAAGACGGCCCTTGATTCAATCAGTTCCATTGACGAGGTCGAGAAATACGACATCGGGGCCGGTTGGCCCGTTAACGTGCTCGATAAGTAAGAAGGTTAATCGCATATAAATTTCTTTGCCCCGGGTAGATCCCCGGGGTTTTTTGTTTCAAGGGAGATGGAGATTATGAAGGGAGAAAACAGGGCGCTAATCGTTATATTCAGGCCGGGAAAGCTTATGAAGGCCGGGGAGATGCAGGAATTGTTCAAGGGCAGTTACCCGGTGTTTCTGGAGATGGAGGCGGTGCAGTTCAAGTGCTGGTGGTGTGACGATGAAAAAGGGGAGTGGGGGGCCTTTTATATTTTTGAGACAGAAAATGACCTCAAAACTTATGTCCAGTCGGAGAGATGGACTAAGGTAATACCGGAGAAATACGGTTGTGTTCCTGAGTGGAGGGCGGTTGAGCCCGGCCCTATCCTCTCCAAGATGATCGTGACGGACCCTTCCGTCAGAGGGAGAGAATCTGCCGGATTCAATACTATTACAAAGGTGGAGACATCCGGCGCTCCAGGCGCAATAGGCCCATATTCTCAGGCGGTATTGGCTGGGGAATTCCTTTTTGTGTCCGGGCAGATAGCTCTTGATCCTGAGACGGGCGAGATGGTAAAGGGGGCCATAATGGAGCAGACAGAGAGGGTGCTTAAGAACATATCCGCAATACTGGCGGCGGCAGGACTTGGATTCAATGATGTCGTGAAGGCGGAGGTCTTTCTCAAGGACATGAGCGACTTCAAGACCGTAAATGAGATCTATGAGAGCCGCTTCAAGGGCTCAGTCAAACCGGCCAGGCAGGCGGTAGGGGTCGCAGCGCTTCCCAGAGGGGCGCTTGTTGAGATCTCTTGTATCGCATTTGCGGGGCCATCCCGGCTTCCTTTGAAGAAAGGTCGCCCCTGGATTTTGTGAGCACTCACAATGGGTATTTCAGAACCTTTGTCTGTTACGGATCTTAGGGTCTGTTTTTTTGGGCTTTTCACCGGACGGTATAGGCTGGGATGTTGGTATAGATGCCTTCCGGGGTGTATAAGGAGAGGAAATGGCAGCCGATTCAGGAGATGAAACCGGACGGTTTATAAAGAAAACGATTAAGGACTTCATTGATAACTCCCCCTTTAACAGGCTTCATCCGGATTTCAGGGAAAGGGCTTTTGAGGACTTTCTAATCGGGTTTGCGAGAGGCGATGATCCTTTGTTTGAGGCATACAAAGATTATGTAGGGCCTTTCCACTGGACTCCAAAAGAGATATTTGAAATGAGTTTTCCTGATGAAACCGTTGAAGCAGGGGAACTTACCGTGGTGAGCTGGGTATTGCCTCATACATCCAGGACAAAGTCCGATAATCGGAAGGAGACATTGTTTCCGGCTGAAAGATGGGCAAGGGCCCGTATCTTCGGAGAAGAGACAAACCGATCTCTCAGGGCTTGCCTGGTTGAGACGCTGGCAAGGGAAGGTATAAAGGCGGTTGCTCCCATGCTTTCTCCCGCCTGGGAGAGGAAAAGCTCAGAAAAATTCACCTATGCGTCCACCTGGTCTGAAAGGCACGCCGCCTACGCAGCGGGCCTTGGCACATTCGGACTGTGCGACGGGCTAATAACGACCAAAGGAAAGGCCATGCGCCTGGGATCTCTGGTCGCAAGAAAAAAGATAGAGCCCACCGAACGCCCTTACACAGACCACCATGCCTATTGCCTGTTTTTCACGCACGGCATCTGCGGTAAATGTATAGCCAGATGCCCAGCAGGAGCGCTGAGCGGGTCAGGCCACAACAAGATCAAGTGTCTTGAACACATAAGGAATCTAACGGCCCCCTATGTAGAGGAGCGTTTCGGTTTCAAGGGATACGGGTGCGGTCTGTGCCAGACAGGAGTGCCGTGCGAATCGGGGATACCATTGCCCGGAGACTTGAAAGACTGGAAGTAGCCATGCCTGAGGGATGCGGATACTCTCAACCTGAAGCGATCAGAGCGGCCATGGACAAAGCCAGGAAACTGGATATCGCCTTCGGCGCCGAGATGAGGAAGGGTAACTCCATTTTGTCTTTAATTGAGGATTACCGCTTCGCCATCGCCCGATCCAGAGAAGTGATGGAGCGATCAGGCATGATAGAGATTTGCACTGCCTGCGCGGCTAAGACACCGGGGGGATGCTGCTTTAAGGAGGTTGAAGACTGGTATGATCCGGTCCTCCTTCTGATCAATAGTCTTCTGGGCTGCTCGCTTCCCGACAGGCGCGAGGTCTCGGATAATTGCATCTTCCTTGGTGAGAGCGGATGCAAGATTGGGGGCCGGTATCATTTCTGCGTGAATTATCTGTGCGGCAGGCTCAAAAACGAGATCGGGCATGATATGATGGAGGAGGTAATGAGCGCCTCCGGTATGGAACTCATGAAGGGCGCGGAGCTAGAATACTCCATAAGGCGACGGCTTTATTTAAATGGTGTTGACCCTGATTAAGGCCTTATTCGGGGATTGATGAGTTCGTCCTGCAACCGGGGACTGAGATCAGCCCCCGGCAGACCGTAATTACGGTCTAATAAGTTTACCCCTTGATAATCCTTGGTATCATCATGTGATTATGGGGACAGATGGATACCGGATTCTGATAGACGCATCCTGTAAACGCGGCGATATAGCGTCTGAGATCCGGCATACGTATTATCTCATCAACAAAGCCCTTCTTTGCGCAGTATATCGGCCTGGATTTTTCGTGATATTGCTTCGCAAGTTCATTCATCTTCTCGATGATCGGCTCAAGAGGTTTCCCAGCATCCTTTTCTTTCACCAGCCTTCTTGCAAAGGATGCAGCAGCGGCCGTCTCTCCGTGCATCACATATATCTCAGTTGCGGGTGTTCCCAGGGTGAACGCGTTGTGGTTGTTGGCGGTGGGACCTCCCATTATGTAATGGGCCGCGGCCGTTCCTTTTCTCAGTACCACACACATCATCGGCACATCTGTCTGCTCAATGGAATAGATAAGGGACTGGCCGAGTCCGAGGAGTTCAGCCTTTTCGGCAATATCACCCACATCTATACCCGTTGTATCCTGAAACCAGACGATCGGGACCCTGTCCCTTCCGCAAAGGGTTACGAATTCGTTCATCTTTATAAGCCCCTGCCTGTAAAGCTTCCCGCCTATGCCGGGGTATGATGCGTATTCAGGATATTTTGAGCCAAGAAAACCCTGAAGATTGCCTATAAAGCCGACAAGTAGACCGTTTATCTTTGCGATTCCGGTATAGACCTCAGGGCCATATCCGTGCCTGAACTCCATGTGTTCACTATTGTCAAAAATCCTTGCCAGGAGGTCTTCAAAGCTATAGCCTCTTTTCTGGTTGAAGGCTACGATGTGGTTAAGGTCGCTGGTCGGATAGAGGGGTTCCTTGGGGCCGGCCACCGTGAAAAAACTCGGATCATAGGCCGGCACCATGTCCATATATCTCTTGATGGCGTCAATTACTCCCGCCTCGGTATCATAGACCTCCTTGAAGAAGCCTGTTTGATTGTAATGGATGGGAACGCTTCCCGGGGGCACCTCCTTAAAGTGCCTTGTAGCCTCTATTATCTGTTCAGCTCCCTCAAGGTCGAAAGATCCCCTCGGGCTCATGCCGCTCACTATCCCCCCGCCTCCAACGGCTATATTGGCGTCCTTATGGGCTATGAGGATGGTGGGGCTTATTCCCTGGTAGCCCCCTCCGGCGGGGTTGGTACCGTAAATGCCTGCGATGATCGGCACGCCTAGTTTTTCAAGTTCTGCGTGTCTGTAAAAGGTCGTGCCGTTTCCGCGTCTGTTGGCGTAGACCTCTTCCTGTTCAGTCAGCTTTACTCCGCTGCAGTTGACAAGCCAGACCAATGGTACGTGGAGCCTTTTTGCAATATCCGTAACCCTGAGCTGGTTATCCGCCTGGCCGGCGATCCATGCTCCTGCCATGACCTTATTGTCGAAGCCTATGACGACGGCCCATTTACCCCTGATCTTGGCAAGCCCGTCCACTACTCCGGTTGTGCCCTCCTCATTGAAAAGGGGATTATAGAGGGTGTGGAGAGGACACCAGGTGCCGGGATCAACAAGATAATCAATCCTCTCCCAAACGGTCATCTGGCCCCTCTTTCTTATAACCTCGGCCGGCAGCCCCGCGCCCTTGACTGCCGCGACAGCCTCCTCTAACTCCTTTTCCACCTTTGCAATCTCGTTTGCATTCTCCATGGATGACTCCTTCTGAGAGGCAGTCAGTGCCCTTCCTATGGGGGTCATCTTTTCAAAATACGGTCGCATCTCCTCCTCCTTTACAGTGCTGTCCAAAAATATCAATAAATTCGCAAGACAGGAGTTCGGACAGGGCATGCCCCCTCCCGCTTCAGCCTCCTGCCTTGACGTTAGTTTTTAGGTCGCCCCTACTTGTTGGCTTTCCTGATGTCCAATTGATCCAGGGCGATGATCCACTTGCAGATGTTGGTCGAGCCTTCGACGATCTGGTAGGTCGGCGCATCTCTGTAATACCGGGCGACAGGATATTCGGTCGAATAACCGTAGGCACCCAGGATCTTCATGGCTACATGAGATGCCTTGACAGCGACCTCTCCGGCCAGGTATTTCGCATGGGCCACCTCCAAGGTGTTGTTGAGGTTCCCGCTGTCTTTCTGCCATGCCGCCTTATAAACCATAAGGCGAGCGGCTTCGATCTCCGCCGCTATCTGAGCTATCAAATCCTGATTCATCTGAAACTCGCCTATGGGTTTTCCGAACTGCTGTCTTTCTTTGCAGTAGGCGGTGGCTGCGTCAAGGCAAGCCTGAGCTAAACCTACGCCTCCGGCAGCGGCGGACAAACGAGTCTGGTTCAGAGAACCGAAGACTATCTTTGCCCCGTCTCCCGGCTTACCCAGAATGTTTTCCTTCGGGACCTTCGTATCTTCAAGGTAGAGCTCCCCTGTAGGAGATGATCTTGAGCCCAGTTTGTCAAGGTTTGTCGTGGAGATTCCGTTGAAGTTCCGGGGTTCTATAACGAAGGCTGAAAGGCCTCTGCCTCGGGCCTCTTTGTCGGTATAGGCATAAAATATAAGCACATCGGCCACATTAGCGTTGGATATCCATGTCTTGGACCCGTTAAGAAGCCAGTGATCCCCTTTATCCTCGGCGGTTGATTTAAGGGCCATTACGTCTGATCCGGCATTTGGTTCAGTAATGCCGAAACCCCCAAGATATTCGGCGCTGACAAGTTTAGGGATATATCTCTTCTTTATCTCATCGGTTCCGTATCTAAAGATGGTGAAGGCACAGCCCAGGGTCTGCATATTGATCTGTACCCTCAGTGAACTTGATGCCCTGGCTATCTCCTCGGTCAATATTATAGCGGCAAGCCATCCCATATTATTGCCGCCGTATTCCTCCGGAATGACCGTACCGAAGAAGCCCAGTTCGCCCATCGGTTTCATGGCCTCTTCATAGGGAAAATAATGTTCCTCATCCCATTTGTCCGCGTTGGGGGCTATCTTTTCAGCGGCAAAATCCCTTGCCATATCCCTCAACATCTGCAGCTCTTCATTTAGTCCAAAATCCATCGAAACCCTCCTTGAATAGGTTGTAGAGGCGGGAGCAAAGACCCTCTCATACTTCATGGGCTGTTATATAGACGAAACAAACTGCTATGGCAATATGTTTATCCGGATCTTTTGAGATTCTACTGTGTTTATGGTTTGACTTTGCTCTTTAAACGGGATAAAAGAAAACGCCAAAAGAGATAATTTTGAGTTTCATTAACACACGGAGGAGGTTATTGAATGGAGCCCATAACAATAAATAGAAAGGAGAGCAGGCTCAGGGTTGCGCCAGAATGGGCTGACGTCTGCTTTACATGCGGAACCTGCGCCGGCGGGTGTCCAATTACAGGGGTTGACGGCATGGACCCCAGGAAGGCGGTGCGGATGGCCGCCCTTGGACTTGACCAGGAGCTTATTGACTCCCGCTTTCCGTGGGTTTGTACTCTGTGCGGCCGTTGCGAATACGCATGCCCCCAGGGAGTTGAGATTCTAAAGGTGCTGAGGCGTGCCAGAGGTCTCAGGGCGAGAGACAAGGTCCCGGGGCCCATCCACAAGGGCGTGGTGATGGATCTTCAAAGGGGAAACAACCTCGGCATTCCCAGGACGGATTTTCTCTTTCTCCTGGCGGATCTCTCAAAGGAAGTGGAGGAAGAAGGACTCCCCGGATTTTATGCGCCTGTTGATAAAAAGGGTGCCAACATCTTTGTGACAATCAACTCCAAGGAACCGTTCGGCGAGCCCGACGATATGAAGTTCTGGTGGAGGATATTTTACGCCGCCAAGGAAGACTGGACAACCGCATCTGAAAAGTGGGAAGGCGTCAACTGGGGCCTTTTCTCAGGAGACGATGAGTCCATGAAGACCCTGGTGGGGAGGATAGTAGATCACATGGAGCGCCTGGAGTGTAAGACGCTCCTCTTGCCCGAGTGAGGGCACGCATACTATGCGACCAGGCTTGGTCTGCAAATGTGGTTTCCCGAAGTTTTCAAGAAGTACAAAGTAGTATCCGTGCATCAGCTCCTGAAGGAGTACATAGAGACAGGAAGAATAAAGCTCGACAAGAGCATCCACGAGGAGCTCACCACGGTCCACGATCCATGTAATTACGGCCGAAAGAGTATGAAGGCCTTCGGTGAAGCATTTTTCGAAGAACCCAGATGGGTAACCCAGCAGTGCTGCGAGCATTATGTGGAGATGCACCCCAACAGGATGAACAACTTCTGTTGCGGCGCCGGAGGCGGCGCATGGGCCATGCCCTATAATAATGAGAGGATCTACTACGGCAGGATAAAGGCCCAACAGATAAGGGACACAGGCGCAAAGATGGTCATAGCACCCTGTCACAACTGCCGCGACCAGATCATGAAAGCCCTCACCAAGGAATACAACCTCGGCATAGAGACCAAATACCTGTGGGAACTTGTGGCCGACTCCTTGATTGTGGAGCCGTGGAACGAGGAGGAGATTGAAAGGGGACATGCCCTGCGTGACGCCCAGTACGAGCGTGACGAAATAGTGCTGGACGAAGAGGAGGAGGCAGAGGAGTAAAACCATGTACTCCTTTGGTTCTCATTAACCCCTTGAAGGCACGCGAGGCTGCTGCAAGAAGCTTCCCGTGCCTTCTTCTCCAGTGTGCTACACAAAAAATATGCGGGCGAGTGCCTGAGACGTCCAACGGAAGATGGAAAAGACCGTTATAGGGGTCTTGATTCGGCTGGGCGCAGCGATCAAGATGAGAAATCCGAAGAGAAACAGTTCGGAAGATGCTCGAAAATATCCAAGATTTTCAATCCACACCTTATCAGACAGAACAAAAACCATTGCTCCATAGAAAGTCAAGCTGATTCGGTACAATAAGGGCGCAGTTGTCCGTCTCGAGCACAATAGAGCCGTGGTTGTGAAAAACACAATGAATGCCAGATCGCAGCATACCGCAAAATCGCTGATATGCTTGAGTCGCATTGCCGATGCCAGGCTGCTGAGGAGTCCTTCCAGGGGGGCTCCGATGAGCCCGCCTGCCTTGGCAAAGGCAGGGCTTCCCCAATATCGCCACAAGACAGCCTGCCAAAGGCCATAGACCAGGATGGGCATGAAAAGAACCATCCACCGGAAGTCACTTTTTCGTGGATTGCGCAGATAAGCCCCTCCGGAAGCAAGGATCGCTGATACCGCAACAACGAGAGCAGTCTCCCTGGCCAATATACCGAAACTTAAGGCTATTGCGGCCCATATATTTCTTCGTCGAGTGATCAACCAAAGGGCGGCCAGGATGAAGGCTCCGGCTGTGATCTCGGCCAAATTCCTTGAAAGGGAAAGCAGATACCCCGGGTAGAGGGAGATCAAAAGTCCCCATAAGGCATTTTTTTGCATGGTTTGGCAGAGTCGGCCTGCAAGCCATGCGATCCAACAAACCGCCGCAAGGTTCACAGCGATCATCGAGTAGGGGACCCAACCCTTTTTACCCAACGAAAAAAGCCACACAATAAGGGGATAGAGAATGCGCTGGTGCCTGTAAGCATTTACGCCCCTTATTCCCGTATCCTCTTGATCAGGTCGGGCGGGAGAAACCGCAATGGCATAATAGAACTGGCCGTCGTAGCCGTATGAGGATTCGAGAACCAGGAAGGATTCCGGCAGTATATCCTTGTCGGCCACGCGGTCCCCGGCAACTATAAATGCCGTGGGGTTGAAATCGAAATACCACAGTCTAGAGATTACGAACAGAAGATAGAGCAGGAAGGTTGCGGCCACGGGATATGAAGGATAATCCAGCCTCTTTGCAAGGGCTCCGATAGACCACGTGACCTGTGGTTTAACAAAAAAGCGCCTTTGGGGGAATAGGCTTCTTGTCTGATTCACGTAGGGAGTCCCCTGCACGGAGTCAGTTCCCGGCGGATTTGATGCCGTCTTTGCCGCTTTCCTTTATCTCGAACATGAAACGATCCGCCAGGGCAAGTATGCCCTTAACATCTCCTGCGTCCTCAGGAAAGGATGCAACGCCAAGGCTGACAGTGATCTTTATGTTATGGCCCTCTTCTGTCAGGTAACTGGATGACACTATTTTCTCCCTTATCAGGCGTGCGGCCTCCATAGCCTGCTCTTTTCCGGCATCAGGCAGCACTACTACGAACTCATCGCCTCCGTATGCTACTCCAAACCCCCTGTCCTGAATCGCTTCCCTGATGGTTTTGGCAAGCTCCTGGAGTGTCCTGCTACCCTTCAGATGACCGTATCGGTCAACCACCTTCTTGAAGTTATCAACGTCCATGAAGATGAGAGAAAAGAGAGTTTGCCTTTCGACTGCGCCGCCGCCGGTCATCTCCCCCAGCCTTCTGTAAAGATATCGGGTGTTAAAAAGCCCTGTAAGGTTATCTCTTACAGCCAGGTCTTCTATGCGTTTATATCTGCGCATATTCTCAACCGCTATGGCGGCATACTCGGCTATGATGGTGAGAAGCGGGAGGGTCCTTTCCTCAAGTCTTTTTATATTTACAAGTTCTATGACGCCGACTGATTTGCCGGCAAATATGAGCGGGACTGCGATGACGGATTCTGTTTTCTTGCCGCTTAACTGATCAACCCGGTTGCAGAAAAAACCGCATTCTCCGGTCTCATCCACAATGAGGGGCTCCTTTTGCAGCGCCGCCTGCCCCGCTATCCCTTCTCCCATGCGAAGCCTGACATCTCCGAGACTCCCCAGGTCGAGCTCTGCCGCCACCTCAAAATAGAGTTCATCTTTTTCCTCGTCCACCAGCAGGAGGGACCAGTTCTCCGCGGGTAGAAGTTCAGACATCTTCTGAATGATCCTTGTGAAGAGCTCCCTTGGTTCAAGCTCCGAGGTGAGCGCCTTCCCAAGCTCGACGCAGGAGAGAAGATCCTCCTTCGTAAGAAGCCCTTTTCGGGCGCCTGCTTCTATTGCCTGGGCCCTGGATAGCCAAGAAGTCAATTGTCTAACCTCCGTCCGATCTCATTGCTAATGCCGTGATTCAATCTCATCTATTCCCTCATATTCGTCCAGGAGGCCTCCATAAAGGGCCTTCATAGAGTCAGGGCAAATACCGTGACTAAATTCGTCCTGCGAAGGCCAGGCCAGGTCTATTCTCTATCTGTGCCTGCGGCCTCAGATCCTCAAAACGCCGTGGTAGCTTTGTCCGAAGTCTCTGTTGAGGGCCACGGAAAGGGCTATCCCCAAGACCTTTCTTGTGTCCCTGGGATCAATGACGCCGTCGTCCCACATCTCTGATGTGGAATACCATGCGCTGCTCTTTTCAAGGTAATCCCTTGTGATCCCCTCATAGATACTTTTTTTTTCTTCCTCTGAGAGGCTTTTCCCCTTCCTTGCCAATGCCTTCAGCCTTATCTCTGCAAGGGTTCTGCCAGCCTGCTCCATGCCCATCACGGATATCTGGGAGTTCGGCCATGAGAAGAGAAACCTTGCATCATAGGCCCTTCCGCACATGGCGTAGTTGCCCGCTCCGAAGGACCCGTTGGTCATTATGGTGAGCTTCGGCACATCCATGTTGGCCTGCACCATGAGCATCTTGGCCCCGTCCTTGGTGATGCCTCCTTGTTCGTATTCCTTGCCTACCATAAAGCCTGTGATGTTCTGAAAGAAAATGACCGGTATTCTGTCCCGGTTGCATATCTGCAGAAACTGAGTGAGTTTTTTTGCGCTGTCAGAAAAAAGCACGCCGTTATTTCCCAATGCCCCCACCTTCCAGCCGTAGAGATAGGCAAAGCCGCACACGGCGGTTGTACCGTAATCTGGCTTGAATTCGTGGAAGAGGCTTCCGTCAAAGACCTTTGCAAATACTTCTCTCATGTCGAATTGCTTTTTTATGTCATCAGGGATTATGCCGTAGAGTTCCTCAGGGTCATAGAAGGGCTCCTGGCTTTCTCTTTTTTCCACATCCGCCTTTTTCTGCCTTGGAAACGTGCCCACTATCTCCCGAGCAAGGGCGATTCCCTCCTGCTCGGTGTCAACCGCATAATCGGCCGTTCCGCTTACGGAGCTGTGTACATCAGCTCCTCCAAGCTCGTCTGCTGATACGTCCTCTCCCGTTGCGGCCTTGACAAGGGGAGGTCCTCCCAGAAACACCCCTCCCGTGCCCCTTACCATGATGGAATAGTCGCAAAGGGTAGGCACATAGGCCCCGCCCGCGGTGCTGTGGCCCAGTACCAGTGCTACCTGCCTAACCCCAAGGGAACTCAGCACGCACTGGTTGCGGAATATTCTTCCTCCCATGTAGCGATCCGGAAAGATATCCGATTGCAGCGGCAGAAAGGCCCCTGCCGCATCTACAAGGTGTATTACGGGTATTCGGTTTTCGATTGCTATATCAAGGCTCCTTACCATCTTTTTGACGGTCAGGGGATACCATGCCCCGCCCTTTATGGAGCTGTCGCTTGCCATGACGAGGACCTCACGGCCCATAACTATGCCTATACCTGAGACAAAGGCCGCCCCTGGCACGATCCCGTCGTAGGCCATGCATGCGGCCAGGGTGGAAAGCTCGAGGAAGGGCGTTTCGGGATCAAGAAGAAGCTCGATTCTCTCCCTTACAAGGAGCTTTTTCTGGGAGCGGAGGCGTTCTATGTCCCTGGCGGGCCTTTCAAAACGGGCGGCATGCTCCCTTGTGTGAAGTTCTTCTGCAAGGGCCATGTTGTGCCTCCGGTAGGCACGGAATTCACGCGACATGGTATCAACAGCAGATCTTATCCTTCTCACAGCGGCCTTTCCCTTCCTTCCCCGAGGGTGACAAGGGGCGCATTTTTATTAAAGGGCTTCCCATTTTCCACATGCACCTTTATAACGATCCCTTCCCTCGGAGCCTTTATCACAGTAAGTATCTTCATGCTCTCGATGGTCATAAGAGGTGTTCCTCTGGTGACAATATCCCCCGGCCTTACGGCGGTCTCAACTACCACACCCGGCATTGGCGCCCTCGCCGTGTCTCCCTTTGACCCTGCCGCCTGCGCCGCCTGTTCCACCGGATCCAGGATCCTGAGGTAAAAGTGCCTTCCGAAGGCATGGATGAAGACCTCCTCACCCGTCCTTGCAATTTCCATGGGGAGAGTATCTTCCCCCAGGGCCAGGATGAAAGAACTCCCTTCCTCGGTTGTGAGGGATGAGGATTCCGGGGGCCGGTCCTCGATCTTTATCATAGTCTTTCCTGAAGGGCCGTTCAGGCTCACCTCGTATCTATGGCCCAGGAGTTCTATGCATCTTCTCATTTCAGTTTATCCAGTCTCCTATTGCGGCGTAAGGCTCAGGAACGGCAAACTCCGGATCCGTGAACTGCCTGCTCACCAGAGCCGCCGCTGCAAGGAGCATTTTCCTCTGCCGGTCCTCAAGTTGCGGTGCCTTGAGATCGTTTGAGGTTATGAATCCCGTGTGTACCTTACCGCCCCTCATGGCGTGGTGTCCTATGATCCTTTGAAGATATTCCCTGTTGGTCGTGACCCCAAGGATAACGGTTCTTTCAAGCGCGCTTCCAAGGAGATCAAGAGCCTTGTGCCTGTCTTCACCGCAGGCTATGACCTTTGCGAGCATGGGGTCAAAGGCGTGGGTTACGTTCATACCCTTTTCGAGGGCGTGATCAACTCTAATGCCGATCCCCTCGGGGAGCCTTAAGCTCAGGATCCTCCCGGTTGAGGGCTGAAAATCTGATTCCGGGTCCTCCGCATATAGCCTTGCCTCAACAGCGTGACCCTTTATGATTATATCCTTCTGCGTGAAAGGAAGGGGGTCTCCTGCCGCGATTCTTATCTGCTGCTCCACGAGATCAAGACCCGTTACCATCTCTGTTACAGGATGCTCCACCTGGATGCGGGTGTTCATCTCAAGGAAGTAAAAGCGGCCCTGGCCATCCAGTAGAAACTCAACGGTTCCGGCGCTCTCATATCCTGCCTCTTTTGCGATCTTGACGGCAGATGAGAGGAGCTCCTGCCTTAATTCCGGATCAAGTCCCGGTGCAGGGCTTTCCTCTATTATCTTCTGAAAGCGGCGCTGAATGGAGCAGTCCCTTTCTCCCAAATGGACGACACTCCCGTATCGGTCCGCCAGTAGCTGAACCTCCACATGCCTTGGATCTCGGAGGAGTTTTTCCCCGTATACAGAACCTTCTCCGAAGTACCTCAGGGCCTCCTCCTTTGCCAGATTTATGGTCTCCTTCAGGCGGGTCTCCTCCATGACTTCGTGCATGGCTTTTCCACCGCCTCCCGCCACGGCCTTGAGGAGAAGGGGAAAGACCAGGGCCTTGAGCCGCTCCATGAAGTCTCCGTCTTCCTCCCTCGCGCAGGGAACAACGGGGATACCCAGTGAGCGGCAGAAGTCCCTTGCCGCAAGCTTGTTTCCCATAAGCCTTATTGCATCAGGCGTAGGGCCTATGAACCGGATGCCTTCCCCGCCAAGCCTCTCGGCAAATGATGCATTCTCAGCAAGGAATCCGAATCCCGGGTGCACCGCTTCGGCACCAGTATCCTTGCAGGCCCTTATAATTCCATCTACATCCAGGTATGCTGAAACCGGCGGGTCGCCTTCTATTTCCACAACTTCATCGGCCATTCCGGCTGCCGCGCCTTCTGCCTCACAGGGATGGCAGATGAGAACCGAGCGAATGCCCATCCTCATGAGGGTTCGAATGATACGGCAGGCGATTTCGCCCCTGTTAGCTATGAGGACCTTTCTAATGTCTGTCATTGCCCGACCTTTTCCGGCTTTTCGAAGTCAACCAGCCTGGCGCCAGGGGGAGGGGGCTCCTGCGGAACGCCCGCAAATGCCTGGGCAATAGTAAGCCATCTTTCGGCATCAGCCCCCTGGGTGTTTAGATTCGTATCAAGCACGTTGCGCCTTTGGGTCACAACCAGGCAGAAGTCCTCAGCGTTACCCTTGACAAGCTCGGCGGTATCTTCCGGCCCCCAGGCCCAAAGTTCCTTATTCGGGCCTGTAAGTTCCACACGGAGGGGAGTCTCGGGCGGGGTAAGGCCCCTTACAAAAAAACTCCATCCGAATGTGGTGATACCTATGTGGGCCACGTGGCGGAGCCTGGCGGTGAGAGGTCTCTTCTTTCGAAGGGTGTCGAATACATCCTGGCTGTGCGCCCAAGCCTCCATGAGCCTTGCTGTTGCAAAGGATCTGGCGCTCATGTTCGGCCCGTACCAGGGAAGCCTGTCCTGGGGGAAAAGCAACTCAAGCCTTGAAAGCAGGCGATCTCTCAAATCACGCCAAAGGGAAATAAGCGCCCGGGGCGTTTCTGCCCCAAGCCTGGGATTTGTGCCCCTGGGCCATGAATCGGAGGTCGCAAGGAGAGTGACTATCTCATCTGCCTGCTCCTTGAACGCCTTGGGGTCCTCTACGGCAAGGAGAGCCTGCTGGTCAAAGAAGGCCACATGGGCCACCTCATCGAATATGCTCCATGAGAAAAAAGGGGTTCTCAGAGACCATTGATCCTCGGTCAAGCCCTTTACCAGTCCATCAAGCTCGTCGTATTGATCCTTGAGATCGGAACATATTGCCTTCATTTCGGTATCGCTCCCCCTGAAATGGCGCTTCATTAAAGAGTCACGCTCCGCTCGATCCCCTGTTTAGGCTCAAAGCCCATTTCCGATGCACGATCTCGCTTTGAAAGGCCTTAAACATGGGATCAGCAGGATCATCCATTGCTTTAACTGTATATTGAGTTAAGTGCTCCGGTCAATGACCCGATCGAGTGTTGTATTCGGAGGAGTTTAATAATGCCTTTTTTGTTGGTCAGTTGGATCCGCCGGTTTGCTGATTCCGGCCTCTTGTGTATTTAGAGCCTTTCAGGCTTTGCAGATCGTATTCTGCCAGGACGGGCGGAAAAAGACTTAAAAAGCTTATTGACGATATCGAAATACGATATTAATATACGATATCTGAAACAATAAAGAGGAGATGACATGCTACGTGATCTGGAATTGGCCTTCATTAAGATCCACATTTTGTATCACGCTGAACAGGAAGAGGTTTTCGGTGTTGGTTTGATGGATGAGCTTGCCCGCCACGGCTATGAGATAGGCCCGGGAACCCTGTATCCTACTCTGGCGAAACTGGAGGAGGCGGGATATCTGAGGTGTGAGGCGCGCACCGTGGATCACAAACAAAGAAAGTATTACCGCATTACCCCCGAAGGCATCGTGCTGCTGGAGAGGATGCGAAACAAAATCGAGGAGCTATACCAGGAGGTTATAAAGGATAAATGAGCTATCTTATTATTTGTTTGTCTGCCATGCTGGTGTCAGGCCTGACTCTTTTTTCAGGCTTCGGCCTAGGCACCCTTCTGATGCCTGCCTTTGCGTTGTTCTTTTCCGTTGAAGTGGCGGCACTGGGATATTTCTCTCATCTGGGGGAGATCTTCAGGTACACAATGGGTTCCAGGACGGGGATAATCACGCCTCTCAAGCTCGTTATGGGCTTTTTGATGCTGGGTTTCGCCTTTTTCGAACTTCTCCCGCGCCTTCAGGAGATGAAATTTGATAGGAAGTATCTCTTCCTGGGCGGGGTATTGTCCGGGTTTTTCGGGGGGTTCTCCGGCCACCAGGGCGCGCTTCGCTCCGCATTTCTAGCAAAAGTTGGTATTTCCACGCAGGCCTTTGTGGGAACGAATGCAGTTATCGGGTTCATGGTGGACATGGTGCGAATCGCAACTTACGCGATGATGTTTTTTTCTGAAAAGGCCTCCAGTTCGATCGGCTCTGATCAGTGGCCTCTTATCATTACAGGCATCGCTGCGGCCTTTGCCGGAGTGATGCTGGGCAAGCTCTTTATTCACAAGGTCACCATGAAAACCATTCAGACCGTCACAGGGGTTTTGCTGGCCGGGATAGCTGTTGCACTGACCTCAGGAATAATCTGATGGAAGCCTATTGTTGAATTAATCCGTTCAAAGAAATCCCCTAAGAGGTTCAGATCCCCCTGGCTGGCTTAGGGGATGCTCTCAAGCTAACAGAGCGGAATTAGATACTTATCGGGTATGATGACCCCGAATAGATCGGAAGGGAGGGTGCAACATTAAGATGAACTGTTTTGAAAGGATGTTTCGAGTTTTTGTATTTGGAGGAAGCTGTTTTTTGCTTCAGCTTTCAGGAATTGCAGCCTTTGCCCAGAGCTCCGAGGAAGCGCTTAGAGAGCGCGTCGAAAAGCTTGAAAGAGTCATCATGGATTACAAGCGGATAATGGAGGTCCATGAGCAGGAATTGAAGGCCGTAAAGGATCAGCTGAACAAACAGGCCAGCACAGTGGATCAGAAGATCGAGGCGGCCGTTAAAAAACCCGAACATATGGAGTATTTTCGTGAGGTCATGAAGAGCGTAAGTCTCACGGAAAAAGAAGAAACTCCCGATGAAAAAAGACTCAGGACACTCTATGACGAAGGATTCTATCTCAAAGGCGCCGATGACCAGCTTCGGATAGGTGGCTGGCTCCAGGCAGATTCCAGGTGGTTTCTCGACAGCGGTCATCCTGAAAAAGACGATTTCCTCATCCGAAGGGCCAGGCTGGACATTCGCGGAGTGCTTGAAAATGATTGGGCCTACCGCTTATATGGAACTTTTGTGGGGGAGCGGAATGGAATACTTCAGGAAGGATGGCTTGAATACCGTAAGTATCCGGAATTTCGTATCCGGGCAGGTCAGGTTTTGGAGCCTTTCAGTCTTGAGGCCGTTTATTCTGCAAGATGGACTGATTTCATTGAACGAGCGATGATCGTCAATGCTCTCTCACCCCAGGAAGACCTGGGCATTATGGCCTTTGGTGGGCCGATACCAGGTATTCAAGGTGAACGATGAGCTTCTCAGATCAGGCCTGGCAAGGGGAGCTGACAAGGCGCAGGTACTCACCATCGGCCTGAACTGGTTTCCCAACAGGCATATTCGCTTTCAGTTCAATCTCGACCATGCCTGGTTCGGAGACGAAATCAAAGTTGAAGGGGTGGAGATGGATAAGGAGACCACTTTTACTACGCGGCTTTTGTATGACTTCTGATCCTGTTCTCCGCATCAGCGCCTTGAGCTAGAATAATCCGAGCGCTCAGTGCTAAAGCTGTATGGTGGCTTCCGCCCCTGGGTTAATTATTGATGCCTGTGCAGCATGTTTCAACTGCAGCTTCCAGATATTAATGGCAGCCCGGGGCGCCAATTTCAGTAGGTACGTGGTCAAGTCCTCAGAATGTGACTACTTTGTCAGCCCATTCTACCAGGTTCACGCAATCAAACATGGTTGAAATCGGGCATGCTTCAATTCCATCCATTTTCCTTGATTTCAGGCAGGTACCGCATGCCAGTATTTCGCCTCCGACAGACAGAAAATTATTAAACTGCTCACGGACATTAAACTTTTCATGTGTGAGCCCTTCGCATTCGACGGCTTCACCCATGAGAAAGACTTTAACCTCGTGGTTTAGTTTCTTTGCAGTTACAGCAAAGCGGAAGGCGTTCCACGCCTTTTCATACTCCTTGGTTTCTAAAATAATCCCCAGCTTCATTCCTAGTTCCTCCTCATTGCTTATTCTGTTTTTCTTGGTTACTCTTCCTTGTCCCGGTGATTTATGAACCGCTCCTTTTCCCCCTGACGACCATAAATGATCCTTCGCCGTAGCCTGGTTTAACAGATGCCTTGTTCTCCGTCTTGCCAGTAATCTCAAAGATAGTCTGATTAAAAATCAAGTTCTCGAAACCGGCTTGCCTTAAATGCCACACGACCTCATCTGCTGAAAAGAATGACGCAAGCTTGTAGAAAGCACTTTCCTCCTTTTTTGCTTCATACATCTTTCCGAGCGAACTCTCGCGGTCGATGAATCCGATCAAGATGTTCCCATTATCTTTAAGGACACGATAAGCTTCTTTGAGCGCGGCAGGCACGTTATCCAGAAAACAGATGGTGGTAACTAAGAGAACAACGTCAAAGCTGCTCTCCTTGAAGGGCAGCTTCTCGCCGATTCCCAGGATTACTTCGATACCCCGCCTGATTGCCACCTTACCCATGTTGAGCGATGGATCTACGCCGAATCGTAAACCGAGCGGTGCAGCAAAGCGACCTGTGCCCACTCCGATTTCCAATCCCCTTCCGCAGGGTTGAAGCAAATCCCTTATTGCTTCAAGTTCCGACTCGTACACGAGCCTGTTGCGTTCAAACCAGGACTCATATCTATCTACATTATCGTCAAAGGAATCGGTCTTCGGCACTGATTGATCCTGTCTTTGGAAGTGGTTGCCATCCAGCGGATGCAAACATCACAACCATCTATTTTCACATCAAAAAGTTAGAATTTTGTCGGCGTCAACGGCAAGCGCATAAAGGTCATCCATCCAGCCAATAGGGCAACTGCTCGATCCCACAAGACCGTGGGATTTCATGCAGACCCCTCAGACATAGAAGTCGCCTTCGAATTTCTCCATCTGTGTCATTACATTGAACTCTTCGCTTCCGCTCTTTTCATACATTACACCTTTACCCAACATGAAGACGCTTACCTCGTCGCCTTTCTGGACGCCCACGTTGGCCAGCCTCATGGCGTTATAAATTGTTTCTCCATCGTCAGTCGAGATGATAAATAAGATTTTCATGGTATCCTCCTTTTATGATGTTGTGTTTAAATCCCAAAAGAACGCCTACTGTCATAATGCCTGTGCCGTAGTCTTTCCTTCTCTTTGTAGCTTGGTCAGAAGGAAGGCCGCGCCTCTCTCGGAGACTCCCAGCTTCCGGGCAAGTTCTTGCGCATTCGGAGTGCCTTGTGTCTTAACTACTGCGGCGGCCTCCTCCTCCAATTCCTCCAGCCAGTCCTCAAAGAGCACCAGAAGCTCCGGTTCCGTAATCGCCCTAAGCTGCCTGGATCGCGCGACCTTGTCTACAAGGGTCTGGCACATCTGGGTTGGGTCGACACCTTCGCCCATACACTCAGCCAGTCAGAGGTGAACCATGCTGGAAACCTTGTCTGTTCCAACATCACCCAGCAGGGTGACAATGAAGTCCAAACGGGCCTTTTCATCCAGAAGCGGGAACAGTCTTCTTACCAGGCGAGCGGCTTCTTTCAGAGCTTGTTCAGGTTCTATCGTGTTGAGCAGTTGTTCAATGTAACTTGTACTCACTCAATCATCTCCTTGCTAAAAGGTTTTTCGATTGGCCAGCAATTCCTCTCCAATGGCAGCCAGGTCTTTCAATATGTGCAGGATCCTTGGGTCGGCCAATTCGTAGTAGATAAAAGGGCCGTTTCTCTCCACGTTAACCAGCAGGCATCTCTTAAGCTCTTTCAAATGGTGTGAGACCAGAGGTTGGGAAAGCTGAAGTTCTTCAACGATTCGGGATACGGATTGCTTCCCATCAGCAAGGTACACGAGAATCCTTAGGCGGTTCTCGTCGGAAAGGCTCCTCGCTAATGCTGCAATATCTCCAAGGCGTTCGAACAGTTCAATATTTTCTTTCGGTACAATTCCTGACAATTTGTCCTTCCTCACATGAGCTTGTTAGGCCGCCCTTTGGAGAGGCTGAGGGCTTGCTTGGACCGAAATCTGATCAAATATGCGAAGGAGCCGAAGTGGATTTTTCCAAAAGAAGTGGCCAATATCGGGTCGCTAACTATGGGATTCAAGCATTATTCCAGTAAACTCCCCCTCAGCATATTAATTAGCTCCGAGTTCTGCCCTTAATATTGTCAATGCTTCCTACCCACGACAGCCTCTTGCTTGACGGCTCGGAGGCAAAGACTTGAGCATATCAACAGACATTTATATATTTATGTTCTTAGTGTCAATAGAAAATTTAAACTTGATAGGGTAGCGAGTTTCAATTGCACTGGATGCTATAATCCTCTCCGCTGAGGGCGAGGAAATGCGCCTTCGGAAGTAGGACAGCACGGGAGAACCAATGATCCCAGCAAAGAACAGAGACTTAATTGAGCAAAGCTAAACCCGGGGCGGAGGGGGTTATTTCGGAGGGAGGAGAATAGTGCCTTCCTCCCTTGTATCTTGATGCTATTTTGAAATGATTATAACCCACATTTCGCACCCTATCTGATATTCTGGGGGTAATTTTCTGCTGCTGGGACCTCAGGTGCTGGCTGGGGAGATATCAGGATACACGGCTCAATCTGTAAGTCAACTTTTTTATTGACATACATACTCCATAATGGTATCAATGCGTCAGGAGGTGTATCATGGAACTTGCAGAATGGGCAAAACTTCAGGAGGAGATGCTTAAGGCGCAACTGTCGGTTGTGCGCGGATACATGAGAGGCAAGGGTGGGGGGTCAATTGAGAGGAGGGCATCTTCATCCAAACGTAAGTCTCAGATGAGTATGATAACAGACATACTTATTGAGGCAGGCGGGCCCCTTCACGCCATGGAGATCATAGACCGTGTGGAGAGAAGATACGGCATAAAGCTT
>JBGSUA010000044.1:0-6875 GCA_041753575.1 Desulfatiglandaceae bacterium | reverse complement strand
ATCCGTTTCAAGACTTCCATCATATCACCTCAATAATCAGAGAGCCCGCGTCGTTTGTCATGGGAAGGGGGGAGGAGCAGATGCTCCTCCCATTGTCTTTAGAACTCCAAAGGCTTTCCGTTGATGTCCACCATGTCCTTGTCCGTGATATAGCCCACCTTCACGGACTTCATAAATTCAAGCTGGGACTTGAAGGCCTTCATGGCAAGCGGATGTTTCTTCGCCCACTTGACCCATAGTTCCGGGGCAAAGCGTTTGAACTTCTGGATGTCTTCATCCTTGAGTCTGATAACTTCGACGCCCTGCTTCTTGAATTTATCAAAGGCCTCGATATCCGCCTTCTGAATCGCTGTATAGTGGTCCCATGAATGTTTGTTGACCGCAGCCTCAAAGACCTTTTGGAGGTGCGGCGGAATCTTCTTCCATGAATTCATGTTGACATTGATGCTCATCAGGTCCACCGGCTGATGGAGGCACGGTGTTGATGGGGGTCCCATAATGATATATTTGGCTGCCTCTCCAAAGCCCAGGTTGTAGTTGATTGCAGCCCCGACAAAGTCAGAGGCGTCAATTACGCCCTTTTCCAGCGCGGGATATACCTCACCTCCCGGAAGGAGCACGGTAGCAACGCCGGCAGCCCTGTAAATGTCAGCGATGATACCACCGGGGTAGCGAATCTTTTTCCCCTTGAAGTCCTCAAAGGATCGGATGGGAACCTTCGAATGAATCAGGTTGTCATCGTGTTGGATGGGACCGAGATAATACATGTTATGCGTGCCGTATGCCTCTCGCGCGAATTCCCTTCCTCCCAGCTCCCTGTACCATGTTTCCCACTGATCGGGGCGATCCATGCCGAAGGGATATGAGGAAAGGAAAGTCGCCACGGGAATCTTGCCTGGCCAATACACATCAAAGCAGTGCATGGCGTCAAATACGCCTGCCTTTACGGCGTCGAACATCTCAAAGGTCCCCACTATCGCTCCTGCGGGGAATCCCTCTACGGTGAGCTTGCCTTCGGTC
Organism: Desulfatiglandaceae bacterium; assembly: GCA_041753575.1. Taxonomy (GTDB): domain Bacteria; phylum Desulfobacterota; class DSM-4660; order Desulfatiglandales; family Desulfatiglandaceae; genus CG2-30-51-40. The sequence goes on along the minus strand of JBGSUA010000044.1, from coordinate 5,855 downwards.
ATCTCGCCCACCTCTTTGCAAAACTCCTGGAACTTTGTGTAGCCGAGAGTTCCTGCATCCCAAGCGCTCTGCATCTTGAGCTTCACAGCAGGCTGGGCCGATACCCTCATCACATTGGGAAATCCCAGCGCACCTGCTGCCGCTCCCGCAACTGCAGCCGCCTTAAGAAAACCCCTCCTGGACACATCCTTGTCCATTTTCCCTTTTCCGCGTTCCTTTTTCACCTGATCACTCATAAGACCTCCTATGGCATTAGGGTTTAGAAAAAAAAGAACGGCCGTCCACGCAAAAGGACCCCGGAAAGGGTCAGCGATGGAACAGCGGCCTGTTCATCCGAAAAAAATGCAACCTTCTGAATCAAGCCTATAGACATATCTAAGCTAAGTGTGGCAAAAGCTGAGTTGTTTCGCATTACGGAACACAATTTCATAATAAGGTATAGGATTTAATAGCCCACCCGTTCTTTGGTGTCAAGAAGAAAGAAAGAGCCCTTCGATGAGATATTATCTTTCAAGACCCTTCCCGGGGAAGCTTAAGCTCATCGGACATGGTCGGAGCATTTTTCTCATCGGCCTTACAGCAGACGGGCAATTTCTTAGAATCCTTGCGACTACAGGTGCCGCTGCTGCAAGAGCACAAATCCTCCTTTCCCTTCACCGCCCTGAAAAGACGTCTCACCAATATTATAAGGGCCAGACCCACGACAATGAAAACAATAACCAACTGCCACATTGTCCCGCCCCCCTTTCCAATTTGATCTTAAACGATAGTATCCCCTAAACCAAGGGAAGAATGCAACTCCTTGACACTCTTTCGGCAATTCCATATACTCGCCCCGCCTGTATATGCAGTCCATGCAGAATACAGAGGTCATCCCATCCCGGAGACCCTCCGTTTCATCTTCAGATGAGCTTAAGGGAAGCGGCTTCCCGTTTGGATGCGCCGATGACATAAAGCAAACACGGAGGTTTCTATGAATCTTAGCATCAATGACTTCAGATACACTTATCCTTCCGAGAGGCTCCTGATGGGCCCCGGACCCAGCAATTGCGCACCCAGGGTACTCCAGGCCATGGCCAATCCCTGCATCGGGCACCTGGACCCGCAGTTTCTTGCAATCATGGATGAGACCCAGCAGCTCCTCAGATTCCTTTTCCAGACAAAAAATCCGCTGACAATCCCTATTTCAGGAACGGGAAGCGCCGGAATGGAAACAGCTCTGGTGAACATGATTGAGCCTGGTGATGAGGCCGTCATTTGCGTCAACGGAGTCTTCGGAGTAAGGATGACGGAGATTGTGCAGCGAATCGGAGGGAAACTCACAAGGGTGGACGGTGAATGGGGGAGGGCGATGGACCCTGAACTTGTCCGCAAAGCCGTCAAAGGCAGAACTCCCAAGCTGCTGGCGGTAGTTCACGGTGAAACCTCCACTGGGGCGTGCTCTGATCTTGCTGCCTTTTCTTCCCTGGCGAGAGAGTGCGGGGCCATTTTTCTTGTTGACATGGTGACCACCCTGGGGGGGATTAATGTTCCCATTGACGAACTCGATATTGATGTCGCTTACAGTGGCACCCAGAAGTGTATATCATGCCCGCCCGGTCTTTCCCCTGTGTCTTTCGGGCAAAGGGCCATGGAAGCCCTCGACAGGCGCAAGACGCCGGTTGTGAGCTGGTATCTTGATATGGGAATGCTCAAGAATTACTGGGGAAATGAGCGCAAATACCATCACACGGCTCCTATCAACATGATCTATGGCTTCAGAGAAGCCCTGCGCATAATTGCCGAGGAAGGGCTCGAGGAAAGGTTTAATCGCCATTTGAAGAATCACAGGGCACTCGTGGCAGGCATTGAGACCATGGGGCTTTCGATGCTCGTCCCGGAAAAGGAAAGACTTCCGATGCTGAACGCAATCAAGATCCCTGAGGGAATTAATGATCTCAAGGTAAGGAGGGAACTCCTCAATGGCTTTGGCATCGAGATAGGCGCCGGGCTCGGCCCCCTTGCAGGAAAGATCTGGAGGGTCGGGCTTATGGGTCATACGTCAACATTGCGAAGCGTTCTGCTTTTCCTTACGGCGCTCGAAACCGTTATTAAATCACAAGGATTTAAGCCCAGGGCCGGCGCGATAGAGGCCGCCACCGCCATATAAGGCCTTAAGCTCCTTGAGCATTCTGAATAGCTGCAAAATTTCTCCCCGGGCGATATTGTAGCGGTAAAAACTCACATGAGTGAGGCGCAGAGTCGTCCCTAATTGGCCCCCAAAAAGGGGGCCTCAAGGCTCTGTTCAGCATGAAATGACATCTCAAGCGTTTTTACCTCTCTCATGCGGGCGGAGCTTAAATACTTGCCATATAGAGGATCTTCGGGATCAGGTTCCCTACCCCCCAGAAACTTCTCAAGGCGCCATAAGGCTTCAACGGACTTGTCGCAAACAGGGTATCCTCTGTCGTCGAGCTCTATGCCGCCATCAAAAGAGACCTTGGATACGTTGTTGATATCAACCAGCTTTATTCTGCCCGTTTTCGTCAGGAGGAGGTTTCCAACACCAGCGAGGTCAGGGATCCGGAAGGCACGCGTAGCCATTTTCCTTATGCTGTCAACAAAAATGAGAGCCTCCCTCCTCACGGCCATGAGCCAGTCGGCGTTTTCAATTTCAGCCGAGCCGGGGGAGTTCCCGATACCAGGACGGATTTGAATGCCATTCAAGAAGGAATCGTTCAAGCATCCCCAGGGGTCAAGCATTTCGCCTTCAACGTATTCCTGAAGTCCGCAAAGGAGTATCTCTCGCCCGGCCCTGACCCTAAGATCCACCAGAAACTCATTTGACAGGGCCGCGTACTCGGGGCCGAGGAAGCCTTCAATAGTCTTCACCGACTGGAGTTCTTCCTCTGCATGAGACAGGTTCCTGAATCTTTTTCTAAAGATTCTTAACATCACTATCGGTCTGGCTCGAGGGTAGCACCTGACACCGACTGAAACCACGCCCTCCCTTTCCCGTCTCACATCCTCCGGATCAAGAACAGCCATAATGTGAGAGCGCAGTCCAGTCCGGTAATGCCTCCTGAACACATAGGGAGGGTTTGCCTTTACAAAGTTAAGACCTACCACATCGTTATGGATAAGCCCTTCAATATCATGTATGTCACGATCCAACATCAATCCAGATGGATAGAGTTGACGGAGACGATACCCGGGAGTTTCTCTATTTCTTCAATTCCCGAATCATCAACCGGTGTGTCCAGATTTATCATGCATATCGCCCTTCCCTCATTCCTTCCAAGGTGGAAACGGCCTATATTTACTCCCTTCGCAGCCAGGATACTTCCTATGCTTCCTATGATGCCAGGCCTGTCCTCGTTTTCTATTATAAGCATGGAGCCTTCAGGGATAGCGTCCACATAGATCTGGCCGAGTTTTATAATCCTTTGGTATTTCTTTGCGAATACAGTTCCCCATGCCTCACTGAGAGCGCCCTTCACACCAGGAAGGCTCACCCTGATAAGATTGGTATAATCTTCGGTCTTCTGGGTCACTGTTTCTTCAACCTTTATTCCCTTGATCTTGGCCCGATATGGCGCATTGACATAATTAACAGGAGTGTCCGTAACGACGCTCAGAAATCCCTTTAAGACTGCGTGGGTCAGGACCCTTGTATCAAAGTCCGCGACAGAACCGCTGTAAGTAACATTGATATGGTTGGCCTGGCGTGAGAGCTGCCCCATCATGGAACCCAGTCTTTCAGCCAGCATCAGGTAAGGCCTCATGGGTCCAATGAACTCCATGGAAATGGACGGGAAATTTACGGCGTTAGAGATAACGCCGTCCAGCAGGTAACTCACCATCTGATGGGCAATCATCTCAGCTACCTTATCCTGGGCCTCATCTGTACTTGCACCAAGGTGCGGGGTGAATATCGCGTTGGGATGCGCAAAAAGAGGATGAGAGAAGTCAGGCGGCTCCTGCGGATAAACATCTAGGGCGACTCCTGCCACCTTGCCGCTTGAAAGAGCAGCGTATAGATCGTCAATATTGACCACCTCGCCCCTGGAGCAGTTGATTATCCTTACTCCCTTTTTCATTCCATCAATGGTGTCTTTCCGAATCAGGTTCTTTGTCTCCTCAAGTTTGGGCACATGTAGAGTTATGAAGTCTGATCGGCCAAGAAGTTCATCGAGGTTCGCCAGCTCAACCCCCATTGATGCTGCCGCCTCCTTTGTGACATAAGGATCGGAAGCCAGAACCTTCATCTCAAGCCCCTGTGCCCTGGATGCCACAACCCTTCCTATATGACCGAGGCCGACGATCCCAAGTACCTTGCCCGCTATCTCCGTGCCCATAAATTTCTTCTTTTCCCAAGCCCCTGCCTTGATGGAAGCCGTAGCCTGGGGAATGTGCCTTGCGAGCGAAAGCATCATTGAAAGCGCATGCTCCGCGGTTGTCACAGTGTTTCCACCTGGCGCATTCATGACAACGATACCCTTCTCAGTCGCGGCCGCAACATCAATATTGTCAACCCCTATGCCCGCCCTGCCTATGACCTTGAGCCTTCCAGGGTTCTTGAAGATCGGGCCCTTCACCTTGGTGCCGCTTCTCACTGCCAGGCCGTCAAAATCCCCAATCAACTTCGCCAACACTTCAGGTTCATTGGCTGACTTGTCGTTGTCAACCACCACCTCGATCTGCCCGGTCGCCTCCAGGATCTCCCTGGCGATGGGCGACATACTGTCGCGGATCATTACCTTGTACATAGATTGCTCCTCTCCTCTTAACATTTTGCTGAAGGTTATTATCTGCTCTATTTTCTTACACATCTCTGCGATCCATTTTCAAGTATTATTTAAAGGAGCTGTCAATGGGCTCTCAGATAGCACTTCAAAATACAGTTCCCTTGTGGCAGACTCTGGTCAAGGCAACTTGAAGCAAGACCTCTAGAGGCCTAACCAGTAAAAGATTGGAGGAAAAACATTATGAAAGATTTGGGTTGGATTGGAACCGGCGTCATGGGATCATCCATGGCCGGGCATCTTCTAAAGGCGGGTTATCGTATCTTTGTGTACAACAGGACAAAAAAGAGGGCCGATAGGCTTATCAACGAAGGCGCAAAATGGTGCACGACACCCCCGGAAGTCGCCTCTAAGGCGGAAATCGTCTTCTCAATGGTAGGGCATCCAGCGGATGTGGAAGAGGTTTACCTGGGTGAGAATGGGATTCTCAAATCCTCCGAATGCAGAGCAAGGATCTTGGTTGATATGACCAGCAGCAGCCCGACTCTTGCCAAACATCTCGCAGTGGAGGCGGAGAAAAGAGGCATAGCCTGTCTTGATGCGCCGGTGTCGGGGGGCGACATAGGAGCTAAAGAGGCAAAGCTTGCCATCATGGTTGGAGGCAATAGAGAAACATTTGAAGAAGTTCTGCCGCTGTTTCAGGTAATGGGCAAGACCATATCCTATCTGGGAGGACACGGCTGCGGCCAGCACACAAAACTCTGTAACCAGATACTCGTAACCGGAAGCATGATAAGCATGTGCGAGGCACTTATTTATGCGGCGAAGATCGGTCTTGATCAGCAGGCCGTCATTGACATTGTGGGTAAGGGCGCAGCCGGGTCATGGTCCATAAACAATCTGGGTCCCAGGGTGGTAAAGGGTGATTTCAAGCCCGGTTTTTACATTGAGCACTTCATAAAGGATATGGGGATAGCCCTCACGGAGGCATCGGCAATGGGGCTATGTCTTCCGGGGCTTGCTCTGGTTAATCAGCTTTATCTCGCGGCCAAGGCCATGGGACATGGCAGATCAGGAACGCAGGCCCTTTATCTGGCCCTCAAGACCATAAACGGCATGGAGTGATGAATC
>JBGSUA010000043.1:0-9644 GCA_041753575.1 Desulfatiglandaceae bacterium | reverse complement strand
AAGGCTATCATATTTGCAGCTATCATAATAGGCGCTATAGGGGCCATTATGGACGGAGACATCATCGAGCTGGACATTCCAAACCGCAGGCTTGAAGTAAAGGTTTCCAGTGAAGAATTAAGAAAAAGACTGATCAATGTGACCCCTCCGGAAAGGAGCCTTACACCGTTTCTGAAGTCCTTTAGGGAGAAGTTCTCAAGGCGGCCCGGTGCTTGAGACGGCAAAGTTCTTAGGGAAGCGCCGCATGGCGCCTCCCGATCCATCCCAATGATTAATATGTTATTCAAATAAGATATCCTTTTGCCTTGACGCATAAAGCGGCCCTGTGAATAATACTCATCTTTATATGCGTCTGAACACTGAGGCCTCGTGGAGTCTTTTAAGCGGGGCCGGAGCCCTGGAACCGAAAAAGGTTCATCGAGCCCCCTGTGATCGGCTAAGGGGAAGTCAGTTTGAGAAACGTTAAGACCGATTGCCGGGAGAACTTCATCCCTGGAAGTCCGGCGGCCTGTTATCAATATATTTTAGGAGGATGTAGAGATGCTGCAGCAGTCAAAGATGGATCCTGAGACATTTTCCATGGTACTCGAAACTATCGCCAAACTTGAGAAGGAAAAACTCCCCCTGGAGGTGAAACTTGAACTGGACAGGAAGGGGGATTTCCCGACTGAACTCATCCGTTTCATGCTGGGGCCGGAGATAGCGCTGCACCTCATTTTCATACCTGAGGAATATGGAGGACTCGGAGCCGGCACAGCCGATATCGCCGCAATCTCAGAGCGCATGGCAAAGATGGATCTCGCGATAGCCACATCTTTTCTTGCCATCTGCCTCGGTATGGACCCGATAAGGGTGGGAGGCACACCCGCTCAGAAGGAAAAATACTTTGGAAGGGTCGCCCAGGAAGGCCTGATAGTTGCCTACGGTGTCACAGAGCCTGAGGCGGGCTCCAATGTTCAGTCCCTCAAGACAAAGGCCGAAAGGGTCTTGCACCAGGACGGCACGGTGAAAGGATACAAGCTCAACGGTCAGAAACAATTCATAACCAATGGAGGGGTCGCAGACCTTTACACCATACTCGCCGATACGCCTGAAGGGCCCTCCTTTTTCGCTGTCGAGGCTGGAACGCCCGGTCTTAATCCTGGAAGGCATGAGGATAAACACGGTATAAGGGCGTCCGACACCTGCCCCCTGACCATTGAAGACCTATATGTCCCCGCTGAAAACCTGATCGGCGGAGTAGAGGGGCAGGGACTGAGGCAGGCAAACCAGGTATTTGGTTACACGAGACTTATGGTGGCCACCTTCGGGCTTGGAGGAGGAGTGGCCTCGCTTGAAAGAGCAATAAAATACTCAAAGGAGCGCGTTCAGTTTGGAACGCCTCTCGCAGAAAAACAGGGCTATACCCATAAACTCCTGGTTCCCAATGCAGTTCGCCTGCAGGCCGCAAGGGCCTATATCGAGGAGACTGCCAGACGTCTGGATTCATGGGAGGAAGACCTTCAGGTAGAAGGCTCAATAGCCAAGTATTTTGCGACGGAGGCGGGAGACGCTGCCGCAAACGACGGGATACAGGCCTTCGGCGGCTACGGCTACATGAGGGAATATGAGGTAGAGAAGATAAAAAGGGATGTAAAGATCCTGACCATCTATGAAGGCACAAGCGAGATCCAGAGAAATATCATATCCACCTTCAGGATCAGGACCACAGTAAGGAGTAAAGGCCAATATTTCGGCAAGATGGCCGAGACCCTGGCCGCACTTCCTGATGAATGCGGCGGCCCGATGCTGTCAAAGGCATTCCCGGCGATTAACCAGGCAGTGGCTGAAGCGAGAAACCACAAGCTTACCAAATCACAGCATGTCTTGTTCCTCCTGGCCGATATGATCACATGGTGTGAGGTGGCCGACGCCCTGTGCCGCAAGGCGGCAGACGCAGATATCAAAGGATCGGCTTCCGCTGAATTTCTGAAGGCTTCAGCCCGCCTTTTCGTCAGGGAGGCCATGGAAAAAGTGTTCATCAGTTGCACCAAGATCGCATACGGCTGCGGATCGGCAATTGACGCGCTCGGCCGGGCGGCTGATAACCTCGGAGTAGCGCATTCAATGGATGGTTATCTCAAGGATATGGGTACGGTAGCCTCTTCGATCTTGAGCTAGCTGAGAGGGGAAGGCTTCAAGAAAGCAATTGAAGAGATTTTACAAGAGAAGATCAAGAGGAAGACCCCCGCACCCTGAGCGCCGCTTTGATTCAGAAGAGGAGATCACCGTAAAGGTGGAGCGGGGGCTTGGTCCTGTTCTGGAGAGGATCGGAGCGCCTGAATCTGATGAATTCATCCCAGATCCCTTCCAGCTTGAGGCCTTTGAGCTTGTCAAAGACCATGACGTGCTCGTATGCGCCCCTACCGGATCCGGCAAGACATGGATCGCGTCCACTGCGATAGACCACTTCATCAAGAACGGCAGACGCATCTGGTACGCATCCCCTCTTAAGGCCCTTTCCAATTCCATATATTCACAATTTTGCCGCCAATTTGGATCAGAGGCTTGCGGTATCCTTACAGGGGACAGAAAGGAAAACTCTCAGGCCCCGATAATGATAGGCACAACCGAGATCCTCAGAAATCAGCTCTATGACGCCATGCATCAGGGTGAGGACATTGCGACGGACATGGTTGTCCTGGACGAGGCGCACTATCTGAGCGACCCGGACAGGGGGGTTGTGTGGGAAGAGGTGCTTATCTATCTCCCCCAAAGGGTGAGGCTGCTCATGCTTTCAGCCACAATATCCAATCCCGAGGATCTCCGCGGATGGCTCAAGGAGATCAGAGGAAGAGAGCTCAGGATTGTCTCATCCAGCGATAGAGCTGTTCCGCTTGAGATGCTTTTCCTATTCCCTGACGGACTGATAGCGCCCCTGGGGGGCAGAAAAGGCATCAACCGATCAGTTAAGAAATTCTACGAGCAAAAGAATAAGCATTCAAAGGAGTCCATCCGCTACGCCGACATACTTGGGTGTCTCAGGCAGCTTAAACTTCTCCCTGCCATTTTTTTTCTCAAGTCAAGGGCAGACTGTGACAGGGCGCTAAGGCTCTGCCCCGAGCTTCCTCCGTCTTCCCCTTTGAGGAAAAAGATAAAAGAGGCTGCAGGAAATTTCTTCAAGCAGTATCCTCATCTCAAGGCTAACAGACAGGCGCCGTATCTTCTGGATCGGGCGGTGGGCGCCCACCACGCGGGGCAGCTCCCATACTGGAAAGCATTAATTGAGGAGATGATGGGCAAAGGGCTCCTCAATGCTATTTTTTCAACCTCAACTGTCGCCGCCGGCGTGAACTTTCCGGCAAGGACAGTGGTACTGATGCAAAGCGACCGTTTCAACGGAAGGGAATTTGTGGATCTCACCTCAACGGATCTGCATCAGATGATAGGCCGCGCGGGAAGAAGGGGAAAGGACATGATAGGGTTTGCCCTGATTGTCCCCGGCAGACACCAGGACCCCCTCCTGTTGCAGGAGCTGGGCGGTTCGGTTTCAGAGCCGATAGTAAGCCGCATCCGCGTCAATTTTTCAATGACCCTCAATCTTCTTCTCTCCCATACCCCTGATCAGGTAAAGGATATGCTTGAGAGATCCTTTGCGGCATATCAGCAAAGGCAAAAGGTGAGGGGTTCCAGGGGAAAAGACAGGCCTCAGCAGATCCTCTGGATGAGCTTCAAGAAACATCTTCGCTTTTTAAAACGCACAGGCTTTGCCGAAAAGGACGATACCCTTACCGGAGACGGCCTCTGGGCGTCGAGACTGCGCGTGGACCAGCCTCTACTTATCGCGGAGGCAATCCGCAATGAAGCGCTCGCCTCTCTATCACCCGCGCTGATGGCGGCTGCCCTGGCCCCCTTTGTATGGGACAGGCCAGTGGATATCTCCGTAACCGACTGGAGGGCCTTTGATCTTTCAGCTCCATTTGAGCTTTGGACCAAGATAACAGACAGCATTGAGGATATAAGAAACCTTAAGGCTGACGCCGGTCTTGAAAGTCCGCCTGTCCAGTTCTGGCCTGCAGCAGCCGTATATCTCTGGGCCGGAGGGACGGGCTGGGAGACCCTGTCCAGATTCATTTCAGTTGATGAAGGCGATCTGGCCTCTCTTGTCATGCGTACAGCCGATCACCTGCGGCAGATAACAAACCTTTCTGACACTCATCAGGCCCTTGCCGCGACGGCCAGAGAGGCCATAGCCCTGATAATGAGGGAGCCTGTTTATATTGAATAGGGCTTACAAGGCCAAGGCCGTTCAGTAAGCAGTTGCCTTTCTTTCAATACATCCGATCACAGGGTTCCATGTGATTGCTTAGCTTCCAATTATTGCAACGGCCTGATCAATCCTCTTTAAGACCTTTTCTTTTCCCAGTACCTCCATGATCTCGAAAAGACCCGGACTTGCAGTGCGGCCTGTGAGGCAAACCCTCAGAGGCTGTGCTATGGTCTTGAGGGTAAGGCCCGATTCCGCCAAAAATTGCTCAAAGGTCTTCTCAAGGGAGGCATGATCGAAACTGCCGAGTTGGATGAGGGTCTTTTGAAGCTCGCGCATCGGGCCCGCTACCTGCGAAACAAGGAACTTATCTCTGGCAGGAGGCTCATAGCTTATCTCATCCTGGAAGTAAAAAAGGGCGTCCTTTGCAAGATCAACAAGTGTCTTGCTTCTCATCTTAAGGGTTCCTACCGCCTTCACGAGAAAGGATTTGTCAGGTCTTTCAACACCCAGTTTTTCCAGAAACGGAATGACAGCCTTGGATACTGCCTCGACGTCGGCTTCCCTTATGTACCATGCGTTCAGATCCAGAAGCTTATCAAAATTAAAGACACCCGCCGATCTTCCCACACTATCAAGAGAGAATTTCTCAATCAGCTCCTCCCGGCTGAATTTTTCCTCATTGCCGTGAGACCATCCCAGGCGAGCAAGGGCGTTTATGAGCGCCTCCGGCAGATAGCCCATTTCGCGGTAGGCAAGCACGCTCATCGCGCCATGGCGCTTGCTGAGCCTGGCCTTGTCGGGTCCTAGTATCATGGGGACATGGGCATAGTAGGGGATCTTTTCACCCAAGGCCTCATATATCTGAATCTGACGAGGGGTGTTGTTCACGTGGTCGTCTCCCCTTATCACATGCGTTATGCCGAGCGATACATCGTCTGCCACAACGGCCATGTGGTAGGTGGGACTGCCGTCGGATCTTCTCAAAATAAGGTCGTCAAGTTCATCGTTATTGACCCTTATGGGGCCTTTGATAAGATCCTCAAAGTGAGTTACTCCTGTAAGAGGGCTTTTAAGCCGCACCACAGTGCCGGGCCCAGGTCCCAGGCATTTTCCCCTGCATCTGCCGTCGTACTTGGGCTTTAATCCCTTCGCAATGGCCTCTTTTCTTCTCTTTTCAAGGTCCTCCAGCGGACAGTCACAGTAATAGGCCCTGCCCGCCTGGATAAGCCGCTCGATCATCTCGTTATATAATGGATATCTCTGTGATTGAAAAAAAGGACCCTGATCCCAGTCAAGCTCAAGCCATTTCATTGATTCAATTATGGCATCGGTGGCCTCGGTGGAAGACCTCTCCCTGTCGGTATCTTCTATCCGCAGTATGAAAATCCCTCCACGCTGTCTGGCAAACAGCCAGTTAAAGAGAGCGGTTCGGGCCCCGCCTATGTGCAGATATCCCGTTGGGCTCGGCGGAAACCTGGTAACTACCTTTTCAGAACTCACCTCTAACACCTCTCAATATTTTCTTGATTTTAGAAGCACATTCACGAGACATACAATCACAGCTCGGCCGCCTTGAATATCTATTAAGAAAAGCCTTACCGCCTGACAGTAATCGCGGCCTCCCTGCGATGGATAAATCCAAGAGCGATCGAATACTCCAAAGGCGCTTCTATTTGCGGAAGGTGAGACCAGATACAGGAAAAATCTACAAAGACATCCGCAAAGCCTTTTAAAATCGCGCAAAGAAGTATAGATTCGAAGTCTGGATGTGTCAAAGAAAAAGGCTCTTATTGCTCATGCGGGGCTCGTTGACAAGGAAAATCCCATGCGCAATAATTCACAGTATGAGTTAGGGGTCGGGGGGCAGGGGGCAGGGATCGGGGGTCGGAGTTAAGAACAAGGGTAAGTTTGACGGCTAAGATTCTTTGTAAAACAAGCTGATTCTGCAAAATGACTTCCCATAAGCCTCCGATTCTGTGGATTTGAATGACAAACCCATTAACTGCGTGTGCAAATTGGCTCCCAAAGTGGTATTCGGGGATAAAAAAAGCAACGTTGAACCCTGACCCCTGATCCCTAGCCCCTGATCCCTGACCCCTGACCCCTGACCCTGTAGCCCTGTGCACGGTTTACATTCACAAATATGCGGCGGTCATCATGAACAAGAAACATGTCATTGCCATAACCATGGGAGATCCTTCCGGCATAGGACCGGAGGTGATCATCAAGGCCCTTTCCGACGAGGCGATCGGAAGAATATGCCTGCCTGTTGTCATAGGAGATCTATCTGTTCTCGAAGCAGCCAGGGACATCTCAGAGAGTTCATTGAAGCTCCGAAAGGCGTATCAAGGCGACGTAGGCGAGCCTGACTCCGGGGCAATAGAAGTGATTTCGCTCAGCGATATCAAGCCCGATTCCTTATGCCCCGGCGTAGCCTGCCCGGAAGGCGGAAAGGCGATGGTATCATATATTTACAAGGCTGTTGAGATGTGCCTCTCGGGAAAAGCAGACGCGATGGTCACATGCCCCATAAACAAATCCCTCATGCAGGGGGCAGGATGTCTCTTTGAAGGGCACACTCAGCTTATCGCTCACCTTACAGGCACTGAGAAATATGCCATGATGCTCGCGGGAGAAAAACTCAGGGTATCCCTCGTATCCATTCATTGTGCCCTGCGGGATGTCCCTGCCGCTATCAGGCGTGAGAGGATCATAACCGTCACTGAAATTACATTGCTCGCGCTCCTCAATGATTTCGGCATTGAGAAACCCAGGATCGCTGTTGCAGCGCTTAATCCTCACGCCGGAGAAGAGGGGCTTTTCGGCTCGGAGGAAAAAGATGAGATTGCTCCTGCAATTGAAGAACTTCAAAGGAAAGGGATTCGGGTCTCAGGCCCTTTCCCGGCAGATACTCTCTTTTACAGGGCCTACAGGGGAGAATTCGATGCAGTAGTGGCAATGTACCACGACCAGGGACTCATTCCTATCAAGCTCCTCCATTTCTCAGACGGAGTCAATATCACCCTTGGTCTTCCCATCGTGAGGACATCCGTTGATCATGGAACCGCCTACGATATAGCCGGAAGAGGCATTGCCGATCCATCGAGCCTAAAGGCCGCTATCACGATGGCCGTCCGCATGGCCGAAAACAGGCAGAGAAGCCCTCTCGGCAAAAAGACCCTAGTTTGATGAATACACTTCAAGGACTGAAAGATGCCTGAGGGAACCATTCGCATAAGGGGAGCAAGGCAGCATAATCTCAAGGACATCTCCCTTGATATCCCCAGAAACAGACTGATCGTAATAACCGGGCCTTCAGGTTCAGGCAAGTCATCCCTCGCCTTCGACACCATATACGCCGAGGGCCAGAGGCGTTATGTGGAATCCCTTTCAGCCTATGCCAGGCAGTTCCTTGAGCAGATGGAAAAGCCCGATGTTGATCTGATAGAGGGACTCTCTCCGGCGATATCCATAGAGCAGCGAACCGCAAGCCGTAATCCCCGCTCAACCGTAGGCACCGTTACCGAGATTTCCGACTATCTGAGGGTGCTTTTTGCGCGCGCGGGAAGGCCCTTTTGCCCGGAATGCGGTCTGGAGATAGGATCCCAGACGACCCAGGATATTGTGGATCAGATCCTCGGCATGGAGGAGGGGCTAAGATTACAGATCCTTTCACCCCTTATAGTTGAACGCAAGGGTGAATACTCTCAGCTCTTCGAAAAACTCAGAAGAGACGGTTACACAAGGGTCAAAGTGGACGGACGCCATGTTTTCCTGGAGGAAGACATAAGGCTCGACAAAAACAAACGCCACTCGATCAGTGTAATAGTTGACCGCATTGCCGTGAAGTCCGACCTGGTCAGGCGCATATCCGACTCAATCGAACTTGCCGTATCCCTGTCAGACGGATCAGTCATGCTTGAAGATGCCGATGGAAATGAAACATTTATGAGCACAAAGGCGGTGTGTAAAGCCTGCGGCAGGGCCATGCTCAGGTTGAGCCCTCAGATGTTTTCATTCAACAATCCCGGAGGTGCGTGCCCTGAGTGCGGAGGCCTGGGTGAAAAGAGCTATCCTGACCCTGACCGAGTGGCGGCCTTTCCCCATCTTCCACTTAGCAAGGGAGCGCTGGCTCCACGCCAGTATCAGCCCTCAGGATCAGGGCAAGCCTTGCTTACTGCCCTTTGCCGGCATTACGAATGCGACGTGGATACCCCGTTTGAAAGACTCCCCGCCAAGGCGAGGGATGCGATCCTTTATGGAACCGGCACGGAGAAGATAGACTTTTCATTCAATGACGGAAAAGACGGATATGGGTTTTCAAGAGCGTTTGAAGGCATAATCCCGGCGCTTCAAAGGCAATACGACGCCACGGATTCCGAACAGCTCCGCTCAGAGCTTGAACGATTCATGAGCGTAAGCAAATGTCCCTCATGCCTCGGAGCCAGGCTCAGCCGAACAAGTTTGTCGGTGCGGCTTGGGGGCAAAAACATTGCTGAGATCGGGGCCCTGCCTGTCACGGAAACCTCAGCGTTTTTCAGGTCTCTAACTCTCTCGCCCAAGGAGAGGATGATCGCTTCCAGGTTGCTTAAGGAGATAGAGGAAAGACTTTCCTTTCTGATGAGCGTGGGGGTGGGTTATCTGAGCCTGGACAGATCCTCCGTTACACTCTCTGGCGGTGAATCTCAGAGAATACGACTTGCCACGCAGATAAGCTCCGGTCTTGCAGGGGTTCTCTATGTACTTGATGAACCTAGTATAGGGTTACACCAGCGGGACAATATGAGGCTTCTCGAAAACTTAAGGAGGCTCAGAGAACTCGGCAACACAGTTCTGGTCGTTGAACACGACCAGGAGACGATCATGGCCGCCGACCAGATAATTGACATGGGACCGGGGGCGGGAGAGCTTGGCGGCCGCGTGGTATTCCAGGGGGCACCGGACGAACTGATCTCAAGCTCTGAATCCGTTACAGGTCGGTATATTTCGGGAAAGGTCCGGATTCCCGTTCCTGGCGAAAGGAGAAAAGGGACAGGAGAAAGACTCATAATACACGGGGCCAGGGAAAACAATCTCAAGGACATACGTGTTGACATACCTCTCGGAACGCTGACCTGTATCACCGGAGTCTCAGGATCCGGCAAGAGCACCCTTATAAACGGGATACTTCTCCCCTTTTTGAGTAAAGCCATCTACGGCTCAAGAACGAGGGTCGGGGAGGTGGATGGAATAAGCGGCTTTGAAGCCCTGTCGAGAGTCATCAACGTTGATCAAAGCCCCATAGGAAGAACACCGAGGTCCAATCCCGCAACCTATACGGGGATATTTGCCCATATAAGAGAGCTTTTTGCAATGCTCCCGGAGTCACGGGCAAGGGGATACAAGACCGGCAGGT
>JBGSUA010000042.1:0-33772 GCA_041753575.1 Desulfatiglandaceae bacterium | reverse complement strand
AATATCCAATCGCACCAAGGCCCGCTGAGAAAGGGAAAGGCATCTCCTTGGAATGAATTATGAGTCTTTGATTAAGCCCTTTCCGGTGGGAAGGTCCTTTTGACCTGCCCTTAACTGCCTTATGATCTCGGGTATAACTTCCTGCAGATCCCCAACTATTCCCCAATCGGCCACCTGAAAAATAGGTGCCCTGGGGTCTCTGTTTATGGCGGCTATGAATCTGGAATTCATCATCCCCGCCCTGTGCTGTATGGCCCCTGATATGCCGCAGGCAATATAGAGCTCAGGCCTGACAGAGGTTCCCGTCTGCCCAACCTGGCGCTCGGGCGGAATCCAGCCTTCCTCCACCGCCACCCTGGTGCCCGCTACCTCTCCCCCCAGAAGACCTGCCAGTTCCTCAAGAAGTGAAAAACCTTTCTTGTCTCCCACGCCCCTTCCACCGGCCACAATGACCCTTGCCTCGGAAAGTTCCACGGCCTTCTTGGCCTCCCTGACCACATCCAGAACCTTCACGCCTATCTCATTTTCACTCACGCTGAAATCATGTTGTATGACATCACCTTTGTGATCAGAGAGTTCAAAAGCTTTCATCACCCCGGGGCGCACAGTCGCCATCTGGGGTCTCGAATAGCGGTTGGCTATTGTGGCCATTACATTTCCGCCGAAGGCAGGCCTTGTCTGAAGCAGGATTTTCTCTCCCGGATCTATGGAAAGCTCCGTACAGTCGGCAGTCAGGCCCACCCCTGCACTGCGGGAGAGCCTCGGCGCAAGATCCCTCCCGAGGTGCGTTGCGCCAATAAGCAGGATACATGGCCTGTATCTCTCTATGAGATATGCAAGACCCCTTGTGTATGATGTAGTCCTGTATTGTCTGAGGGATTCGTCTTCCATCAGATAAACCTTATCCGCTCCATAGCGAATGAGGGTGTCGCAAAGTCCCTTCACCCCCACGCCTAAAAGCACCGCGCAGATCTCCTGTCCGAGATGCTCACCCAGCTCCCTGGCCTTTCCGAGAAGTTCGAGGGACACCTTCATCAAATTCCCTTCCCTTTGTTCGGCAAAGACCCAGATGCCCTTCCATCCGCTAAAATCTGGGATCTCACGGGGGGCGGCATCACTCTTGATAGCGCCCTGCTTGCATACGCTTATGCATGACCCGCAGGCAGTGCATCTTTGAAGTATGAAGGCCTTTTCACCACGCATCTCAATGGCATCGTAAGAACAGGCTTTACCACAGCGTTTACACCCGTTACACAGATCCGTTTCGATCCAGACACTCATCTTCCTCTCCTTTAGCTACAGCGCATCTCGCAAGAGCTTCTGATCGCGGAGTTTTGAGACAAGGGCTTTAGCAGCCTCCTTTGCCCCTCCGCCAAGCATTTCTCCCTGCCTTCTGGCCTTGGGCGAGAAGGTCTTGACCACATGAGTCAGTGAGCCCTGGAGCCCAACATCTGATGTCTTAAAGCCAAGATCCGCGGCATTCCATATCTCTATGGGCGCCTTTTCCCTGCATGCATCTATGAGCCTTCCTACAACAGGATACCTCGGCTCATTGAGCTCACCCAGGACGGTAAGAAGGGCGGGAAGCTTTAGCTCCAGCTTCTCAAACCCGTCCTCAAGCCTGCGCTTTACCACTATTGAATCCCCTTTAATTTCTTCAATCGAAAATACATAGGTTGCCTGCGGCACCCCCAGAAACTCCGCGACCTGAGGCCCTATCTGTGCGGTATCTCCGTCAATGGCCTGCCTGCCTGCTATCACCAGGTCAAAGCCGTCCAGCTTCTGGACTGCCCTGCCCAGAGTAGAAGACGTGGCCCAGGTGTCTGCGCCCGCGAAGGCCCTGTCTGAAAGCAGAACCCCCTTGTCCGCGCCCATACCCATGGCCTCGGATACGGCGTCTATAGCCTGGGGCGGCCCCATGGAAATAACGGTAATCCTGCCGCCGTATCTTTCTTTCAGGACTACGGCGGCCTCAAGGGCATTGAGATCATCAGGGTTGACAATGCTCTTCACGCCCTCCCTGATGAGGTTTCCAGTCTTCGGGTCGAGTTTGACCTCGGCAGTGTCGGGCACCTGTTTTACCAGGACTATAATTTGCAACGGTTTCATATTGTTATATCACCTTTTTCTCCTCGAAGAGGTGCATTTCCTCTTCCGAATATCCAAGTACTCCCTCATAAATCTCCCTGTTATGCTCTCCGAACCTGGGCGGGAAAGAAAGCCTGAGGCCGCTCTCCTCCAGGAATGGAGTTACATACGGAGGAGGGGCAAGAATCAATCTGAGGCCGCTCTTGGGATCATTTGAAGTAATGAGATTCTTCGCTATGAGAGGATCGGCAATCACGTCCCTGATGGGATTTATGCTTCCCACAGGAAGTGTTATGGAATTAAATAGTTCAATCAGCTCGTCAGATGTATGACCAATCGTTACCTCATTTATCTGACGATTCAGTGCCTCGACATCCGATATCCTGCCTGCGTTTTTATCGTACTGCGGTTTATTAAGATGAGAGAAAGGGGTAAGCGAGACCATGGATTTCCACTGACGATCATTTCCTACCGCTAGATACAGGAAGCCGTCTTTTGTCCGAAATACTGATACGGGGCAGAAAAACTCATGGGTATTTCCCCTTCTGGTTATAGTCTTTTCGAAGGTGGCTGAAAGGGCTATCGGGACGGTAAGCCAGGATACCGAGGACTGAAACATGGAGAGATTGATTGCGGTTCCCTTACCTGTCTTCTCTCTCACATAGAGGGCCTTCATTATAAGCCCGTATGCATGCTCGCTTGTCCCCATATCGGGAAGCGGTATCCCCAGCACCTGAGGCGACCCGCCTTTCTCGCCCGTCATTTCCATGAGCCCGGAACGGGCCTGAAGTATCGGGTCATACGCCGCCTCATTGCTGGACGGTCCGAACCCGGTCACCCCGAGCCATATAATATCCGGTACCGCGGCCTTGATGCTTTCATAGTCAATGCCCAGTTTGGAGTAGTTTCTGGGGAGCTGGTTTGTGGTGAAGATATCCACCTTGAGTTTCTTTAGGAGAGATCGGAATAGAACCTGACCTTCCGTCCGGCCCAGGTCAAGGGTAACAGCCTTCTTCCCCGCATTGATGCACAGGAAATAGGAGTTCATCCTCTCCTCGGCCAAGACCTTTTCACCTACCAGGCGGTTCGGGTCGCCGTAAACGGGATGTTCCATGCGTATAATGTTAATCCCGTCATGAGCAAGGCGATAGGTGAGATATGGCAACACTGTTGCCTGCTCAAGGGAAAGCACGGTGAGTCGGTTCAAAGGCTCCATACACACCTCCGGCGGCTGACAAGGAAAGTAAAAGCTGTATACTGTGTACAACTATCTTACGTCAAGATCTTTTCCTTCAGGAGCCGCTTTTTTCCTCTGATAAAGGTTCACGGCACTCAGGTGCTCGTCATACGTTTTTGAGAAATAATGAGTTCCATCGTTTTTTGACACGAAATAGAGATAATCCGTTTCCTGGGGAAAGGCTGCGGCCCTTATGGCCTCGATTCCGGGACTGGCAATGGGGCCGGGCGGAAGCCCCTTAAGTTTATAGGTATTATAAGGAGACGGACGGACCAGATCCTTTTTCCTTAGATTGCCGTCAAAATCGTCAAGGCCGTATATGACGGTCGGATCGCTCGCAAGGGGCATCTTCTTCTTGAGGCGGTTGATAAAAACACCGGCAACCAAAGGGCGCTCCTCGGCCTTTGCAGTCTCCTTTTCAACGATTGACGCGAGGGTCACAACTTCCTCGATAGCCATCTCAAGCGGGTAAGGCTGATTTTTCAAAGGCTCCGTCATGTCAAAAAACCTCGCCACCATTGCGTTTATTAACGTTCTGGCTGGAAGACCCTTCGCGAATCTGTAGGTATCCGGAAAGAGAAAGCCCTCAAGGCTTGGAGAGTTAAAACCGAAAGATCTTGCCACGTCAGAGTCGTTGGCAATTCTGAGGAAATCCTCTTTATTAACTATGCCTTCTTTTGCAAACGCTTCCGCGATCTGTTTGAGATTAAACCCTTCTACTATTCTTACAGCATGAATGGCAACCTCGCCTCTATGGAGAGATTCGAGTATGGCTTTAGGAGACATAAGAGGAGAAAGCCTGTATTCTCCGGACTTTATGCTTCCCGAATAGCCTTTATACATGCCCCACAACCGCAGCGCAAGGGCACTGGAGATCAAACCCTCCTCTTCCAGTCGGTAGGCCACACTTGCAAGAGAAGATCTCTCCGGAACTTCAAATATCTTATACTCTGATTCCCCTCTCCCTGGGCTCAAGACCAGCTTATTGACCAGGGAAAAAAACAGTCCCGTGCCCGCGAGCGCAAGGCAAAGGACAAAAACAAAAATCCCTTTTCCCGAGATTCTCATGCGCTCTCAATTATCCTAAGTCATGCTTCATTGTAAGCCCAATTCTCTCTTGCCTTCGCAGCAGTCAATGGCTAATGTAGCATACCTGACTGCAAAGGGCTTCCCATCACACTTTTTTGAAGCTATATGAAGAGAGCGAATATGAGACCAGCTTGCGCTATCGCCTTTACAGCCTTTTTTTCCCTGCTTCTGTACGGCTGTGAAGGGAAGCGATTACCTGCGTCCACTATTCAAAGCATGGGAAGCCTAGAAGGCCATTCGGATAATAGCATAACTCACACCAAGAACACCAGTTTCAATCATGGAATTCTTACCCTGGAGGGGGCAATTTCTCTCGCCCTTGACGGCAACCCGGATCTGCAGGCTGCCAGGGCAAGGATCTTCAAATCTGAAGCCATCCTTAAGGAGGCAAAGAGCGCGTTTCTTCCCACCATCTCTACCTTCGCTGAATACCTGCAGGCGGACGCCCCATCCGCATTCCTTTTTAAGACCATAGATCAGAGGTCTCTCGCTCCTGGAACCGACTTTAACTCTCCGGGCTGGTTTGAAAACTATGAGGCGGGGCTTAAGGGGACAGTGAATCTCTTCAGCGGAGGTAAAGACCTCTACAGGAATAAAATAGCACGGACGGGCCTTGCGGTAAGTGAGGCCGAGCGCATGGAGATGGAAAATTCTATTGTATCCGCCCTGGTTGATGCCTATTACAGCGCCCTGGCGGCACGGAAATACGGCATAGTAGCACAGGAGTCCATCCTAACTGTGGCAAACGAACTCCACATAGCGCGAGTGCGCTACGAGGCCGGAGGCGCCCTCAAATCCGATGTGCTTTCGCTGGAAGTAAGACTCGCCAGGGCCAGAGAGGAATCTCTGAGGGCGGAAAATGCGCTGCAGCTATCCCTTGCGGGGCTGAAAAACATCATCGGGATCGCCCAGTCTAAGGAAATCCTTTTGGATGAATCATTTACTCTCCCGGCAGATATTCCATCGGAATATGAATCAGGGCTTGCCTTTGCTCTTGAGCACAGGCCCGAGCTTGAAAAACTTAAAAGGGAGCTTGCAGGGGCAAAATTGAGCGTGAGTTCCGCAAGGGCCGCTTATTTCCCCACGGTTGACCTCCAGGCGAGATATTACTATGACAGCCCCGGCATGAATTTCGAGACGGATCTGGAAAACTGGTCTGCGGCGATCCTTTTCAATTGGGACATTTTTGACGGAGGAAGAAGACAGGCGGGAATAAGAAAGGCTCAGGCCGTTTTAGAGGAGATAAGGGCCTTGGACAAGAGGGCGGCCTCCGCGGTCGAACTTGATGTAAAAAGCGCCTACCTGCGTTTCACGGATGCCGCGGAGAGGCTCAAGGTAGCCGTCACAGGTCTAAGGCACGCAGAAGAGTCTCTAAGGCTGGTGAAGATACAGTACGAAGGAGGTTCTGCTAACGTGACCCGCTACCTAGAAGCTGAACTTGACAGGAACCGGGCCGGCCTCAGGGAAGTGACGGCACACTATGACAGGGAAAAGGCGCTGGCTGAGGCGGCTCGCGCCACGGGCTTCTGGGCGCTTTATTCCAGAAAAGGAGCAGAAGATGGCAATCGGCGGCGGCAAGGCCGTTAGAGGCTTGCTTGCAGTTGCATCCGGCGCGGTGGTTCTCCTGCTGATGCTGTACATGGGCGGAGTTCTCACGCCTAATAAGATAGGACCGGCGAATAAAGTGGAGAACATTTACTCCTCTGCCCCGCCCTCTATAACGGCCAGGGCGACCATAGAGACTGTAACGGAATCCTATGAAGCTGTGGGGACTGTAAGGCCCAGAACCGAAACTACCGTGGAGTCGCAGGTAAGCGCAAGAGTCGAAGAGGTACTGGTGAGGCCGGGGCAGATTGTGGCCAAGGGCTCTATTATGGTGATACTCGATAACCGGGAATTCAGGTCGAGGCTTTCAAGGGCAGAGGAAGGGCTGGCGGCGGCAACATCCAGAAGGGAGCAAGCCATACAGGGGCTTGCATCGGCCAGTGCCTTGCTCACGCAGGCAGAGGCAGCCTACAACCGAACAAAGGCGTACTTCAAGCAAGAGGCCTCAACTCTCCAGGATCTGGAGAAGGCGCAGGCAGCCTTTCTCCAGGCTCAGGCGGGGGTCAGGCAGGCCGAAGACTCGATCAGGGAGGCAGAGTCCGGCATAAAAAAGGCACAGAAGGTTATTGAGGAGGCTGGAATCTCTCTGGGATACACAAAGATTACAGCCCACGAAGAGGGACAGGTGGCAAAACGCCTTGTGGAGCCTGGGGATCTGGCAATGCCAGGCAAGCCCCTTATCGTCTTGCAGACAAGGAGCTCCCTCAGGCTTGAGGCCATAATAAGCGAGGGGCATCTCCAAAAGGTATATCCCGGAGCCAGGCTTAAGGGGACCATCGAAGCCCTTTCCCTTTCATTTGAGACCAAGGTGGAAGAGCTTATCCCCGCAGGCGACCCAAGCACACGTACCTTTTTGGTCAAAGCAGCCCTTCCATCCGATGAGCGAATCTTCCCCGGCATGTTCGGAAGGCTTATCGTACCCCTAGAGCAAGTCGCGGTAGTCACCGTCCCTATCAGGGCACTCACAAAGGTGGGACAGCTCGACACGGTCTTTGTGAAGACGGACGACAGTTGGAAAAGGGTGCTTGTAGTAAAAGGAAGAAATTGGGGGGATAGAGTCGAGATCCTCTCTGGCCTTACAGGCAATGACATAGTGGCCCTCAATGGAGAAGGCAAAGATGTCCGATGAAGATGGAAGGCCTGATGGTCTGATAACCGGGGTTGTCAGGCGCTTTCTTGATTACAGACTTTCAGCCCTTTTTATGATCTTTGCCCTGGCTGCCGGTCTTTCCGGAATCATAGCCACCCCGAGGGAAGAAGATCCCCAGATAACGGTTCCAATCGCCGACGTCTATATCCAGGCCCCAGGCGCGAGCGTCGAGGAGGTGGAAAAGCTCGTGGCAACCCCTCTTGAGCGCCTGCTCTGGCAGATTGACGGGGTTGAATACGTCTATTCCGTCTCAAGGCGCGATATGGCGATTGTTACGGTGCGCTTCTTTGTAGGTGAGGACAGGGAGCGATCCCTTGTCAAGCTCCAAAATAAGATCTCCATGAATATTGACCAGGCTCCGCCTATAGTTCGAGGCTGGGTCGTGAAACCGGTGGAGATAGATGATGTACCCATCGTCACCCTAACCCTTTACTCTGAAGAATACAGCGATTACCCGATAAGAAGAACCGCGGAAGAGCTTTTGTCCCGCCTTGCCGAGGTGCCTGATATTTCAAGAACCTCTATTGTGGGAGGGAGGCACAGGGAACTGCGGGTGGAGCCCACCCTCGAAAGGATGACGGGCCTTGGTATTTCCTTTGCCGATATGGAGCGATGCCTTGCCGCAACCGATGTGTCTGTCACGGCAG
The DNA here is from genome assembly GCA_041753575.1 of Desulfatiglandaceae bacterium. Classification (GTDB taxonomy): domain Bacteria; phylum Desulfobacterota; class DSM-4660; order Desulfatiglandales; family Desulfatiglandaceae; genus CG2-30-51-40. The sequence continues at coordinate 25,956 of JBGSUA010000042.1, read as the reverse complement.
GATCATTCAGCAGATTCAATCGAGAATTGACAGTTACGAGCGATTCCTTCGTATCGTCCGCAAGAGACGTGGAATCACTGGTAGTAGGAGTTTGCCAGGGAAGGCCCGTTTATCTCAGGGACGTGGCGAAGATCACGGACGGGCCCTCGGAGTCAAAGGACTATTGCAGGATAGGATTTTCAAATTCTTTCAGAAGAGATACCGACCACGCCGCAAAACCCATTGAGGCCGCAGCAGTCACCATCGCCCTCGCGAAGAAAAAGGGCACTAACGCAGTTACGGTAGCAAGAAGGATCATTGATAAGGTTGAGAAGCTCATCGCCGAGGTAGTCCCGACGGGAATACATATCGAGGTTACCCGAAACTACGGAATGACGGCGCAGCAGAAGGTGGATGATCTTCTAAGTTCCCTGGCCTTTGCCATACTCATAGTGGTAGCGCTGCTTGCCTTTACCCTCGGGGGAAGAGAGGCCATAATCGTGGCATTCGCGGTTCCCATAAGTTTTGCCCTGGCCCTGTTCGTAAACTATATCTTCGGATATACCATAAACCGCGTAACACTCTTTGCCCTTATCCTCTCCCTCGGTCTGGTGGTGGATGACCCCATAACAAATGTTGACAACATACAACGACATATACTGATGGGCATTCGCAGCCCGATGGAAGCGACCCTTTACGCTGTGCAGGAGGTGCTTCCCCCGGTAATCCTTTCCACCCTGGCCATAATCGTCTCTTTTATCCCGATGTTTTTCATAACAGGCATGATGGGCCCCTACATGGCCCCAATGGCAGCAAATGTCCCCCTTACCGTAACCTTTTCAACCGTATGCGCCCTGACCTTCGTACCCTGGCTTTCCTTATCCCTCTTGAGAGGTCGCCTGGCTAAAACCATCGCCGGCAAAAAAGAAAAGGGACAGGACGTTGTTCCAGAGTGGGTTAAGAACGGATACAGAAAGGTTGTAGGGCCTTTTCTTGACTCCCGTTTCAAACGATACATCCTCTTTTTTGCGATTATTGTCCTTATGGCATTTTCAGCAGCCCTGGCAGCCTACCGATATGTCCCGCTGAAGATACTCCCTTTTGACAACAAAAACGAATTTCAGATAGTGCTGGATATGCCTGAAGGGACAACTCTTGAGGCAACCAACAGGGTTTTTCTTGAAATGGAAGAATACCTGAGATCTGTCCCTGAGATGACCAATTTTGTCTCCTATATCGGCACATCTTCTCCGATGGACTTTAACGGCATGGTTCGACACTACTATCTGAGGCAGGCCGGAAACATGGGGGACATAAGGGTTAATCTCTACGAAAAGTCCCTCCGAAGTCAGCAGAGCCACGAAATAGTGCTTCGGCTTCGAAAAGACCTTGAAGCCATTGCCCGTTCAGCCGGGGCAACCCTTAAGATAGTTGAGCTTCCTCCGGGTCCTCCCGTGATATCCACTCTGGTTGCGGAGATTTACGGCGCTCCGGGAAAAGAATATGCCGAACTGGCTGAGGCATCCGGCCGAATAAGACGTCTGATGGAGGTGGAGCCTTATGTATGCGACCTTGACGACACCATCGAATCCAAAAGGGACAGGATGGACTTTGCCATAGACAAGGAGAAGGCAGCCATCCACGGTATTTCAGCGCAGATGATCGCCGGCACTCTCAAGACAGCCTTAAGCGGACAACGGCCCGCAACAGTCCACGTGCCTGGAGAGAGACAGGCACTCCCGGTAACGGTAATTCTTCCCAGGACAAAGAGAAGCAGCATACCCTCACTGGCGGAAATAACAATAAAGAACAGGGAAGGCCGCATGATAAGACTGGGAGAAATTGGTTCCTTCGTAGCCGTTCCCGAGGAGCAGCCTATCTACCACAAAAATCTTGAAAGGGTGGTCTATGTCTTCGGCGAGATGGCAGGCAGGGCCCCGGCTGAGGCGGTTCTCGACATGCAGAAGGCCCTGAAAGAAAAGCCCCTCCCGTCAGGAATCAAAGTCGAGTGGGCCGGGGAAGGAGAATGGCAGATAACCGTTGATGTATTCCGCGACCTGGGGATTGCTTTCGCCGTGGCCCTTCTGGGAATATATATCCTCCTTGTGGTGCAGATGAAATCATTTTCGATGCCTCTTCTTATTATGGTCGCCATTCCACTTACCATCATAGGCATCATGCCGGGTTTCTGGCTCTTCAACATGCTTATAGCCGAGCCAGTGGCAGGATTTCCTAACCCGGTCTTTTTCACGGCAACCAGCATGATAGGAATGATAGCCCTGGGCGGAATTGTTATACGAAATTCGGTCGTTCTCATTGAGTTCATAGACGATTCAATTCGGCAGGGGATCAATCTTAAGGAGGCAGTACTCAAGAGCGGAGCAATCAGGTTAAGGCCTATCCTCCTAACCGCCGGCACTACGCTTCTGGGCGCATGGCCCATAACCCTCGATCCTATATTTTCAGGGCTTGCCTGGGCCTTGATATTCGGCCTGAGCGCTTCCACAGTCTTTACCCTGCTTGTAGTCCCTGTTGCGTATTATGTGATTAAACAGAGAAGCAAGGCAACGGTGTATAGCCGCTGAAGGCTGTTAGTAATTACGTACGGCATATTTCTACAGCCCTACAGTCTATCCGCCTGAGTAGTTACTAAGCTAGTTTAGTTCCAGAAGGAGGTAACTTATAGATGTATTTTCCTACCGCGGAGATAAACGTCTCCTCATGGGTGCCTCCTCTGACGGCATTTGTAATATCTTTTTTTACGTCAATGGGAGGGGTGTCAGGGGCATTTCTGATACTGCCGTTCCAGGTGTCCTTTCTGGGTTTTACAAACCCATCGGTCAGTTCCACGAATCAGCTTTATAACATCGTTGCCATACCCAGCGGGGTCTATCGTTACATAAAAGAAGGGAGGATGGTATGGCCCCTCGCCTGGATAGTGGTGATCGGGACCCTGCCCGGTGTCCTGATCGGAGCGGTAGTAAGGATAAAATACCTGCCTGATCCCCGCCATTTTAAGTTATTTGCAGGCCTCGTACTACTCTATATCGGGCTCAGACTTCTAAAGGATCTTCTCGGAAAAAAAGGAAAAGGCGATAAGGCATCAAGCGAGAAACGTTTTCAGGAACTGGTCAAGAAGCACAGGCAACAGGCTGAGGGAAGAGAGGAAAAACTGCCCTCTGTAGCCAATACCAGAATAGGTCTGAGACGCATATCTTACGATTTCTATGGGGAACACTTCGATGTGCCTGTATGGGGGATCTTCTCCCTGTCCTTCCTGGTCGGTATAGTCGGAGGCATTTACGGGATCGGCGGCGGGGCTATCATAGCGCCGTTTTTTGTTTCCTTCTTTCACCTTCCAGTTTATACCGTTGCCGGGGCCGCGCTCATGGGCACCTTTGTGACCTCAGTTGCGGGAGTGGGATTCTACCAGGCTATCGCCCCTCTTTATCCCGATATGTCCATCGCGCCTGACTGGCTTCTTGGAATCCTTTTCGGCCTCGGCGGCATGGCGGGGATGTATCTTGGCGCGAGGCTTCAAAAATATGTGTCTGCAAAACTTATAAAATGGATGCTCGCAACAATCCTTGTTTATACGGCATCCAGATATATCATCACTTTCATTGTGGAGTAAGGAAGGCCCGGCCAAAAGCACGAGGCCGAAAGGCTTGAGTAATAAGAAGGTTCCGGGAGGCCCCTTCCGTGATTGCCTGCCTACCGGAAATCCTTTCTCTCCGCATATTCATAGTCAGAAGGCGTATCTATGTCGCTTGGATCAAAAGGGGCATCAGATTCAAACAGGAAGGTCTCTTTTGCGTGAAGAGCGAAAAGATCCCTTGCCCCCTTGTCCCCATCAAGCAATAAAAGATCAGGATAAAAAACGCGGCTCAATATCACAGGGTGGGAGCGGCGTCCTCTGACCATAAGCGCCCCCAGGGGCCTTGCAGATGCGATGTATTTCATTATTAAATCATCAATTATCGGGCTCGTTATAAACGGCATATCCCCCAGGATTATCATCGCGTGATTGAAATCATCGCCGGCCTCTTCGATACCGGCTTTAATGGATGAGCTCATCCCTTTCTCATATTCATTGTTGACCAAGGTAGAAAGGCGTGGATTTAAGGCGAGATCTCCCAGCGCCTCCCTTACGCTGTCCGCCATGTGGCCGAGCACAAGAAAAACATGGTCAAGCCGGGAATTCAGGGCCTCATTCACCACACAGGCGACAAGAGGAACCCCGCGGAGAGGCAGAAGCTGTTTAGCTCGCCCCATCCTGCTTGATGACCCTGCCGCAAGTACAATCCCTGCTATCTTTTCTTCAATGCCTCTTTCCTTCTTCAAACCCTGCCTCAAAGACCTTGAGGTTCACCTCTCTGAAACGATCAGGGCTTACAAGTTCAACCGTTTCGCCAAGGCCCTCATGGGAAAAGGGAGATATCTCCGGTAAGGCGGAAAAAACTCCCAGCAGTGCAAGATTTGTCGAAAGAGGGGCTCCCATCCGCCCGGCGATCCGGCCTGCGTCAGCAGTGAAAAAGGAGATGCCGTGCTTTAACAGATAGGTCTTTACCTCTTCAGTTGGGAAGTCCCCGTTGGGCGAATTCACACAAAGAACAGCCCGTTCACCCAGAAAAGGCAGGCTTCGGTAAGCCTCCCATGGATCAAGGGCAATGAGAAATCCGGCCTTTCCGGCAGGCACAAGAGAGCTTCTTGTCTCCCCTAGTCTCAGATGAGAGACAACCGATCCACCCCTCTGGGCCATACCGTGCGTCTCAGCGCCAAGAACCGGGATGCCCCTCTTCAGCGCATATTCCGCGAGTATCTTTGTCATAAAGAGGATTCCCTGCCCACCCAGTCCGCACAGCACAATATTAACGGTATTCAAGTCCGTAACCTCCACCCTCAATGCTCCTCTTTCGGAATGACGATTGCGCCTTTGGGGCAGACGCCGACACATACCTCGCATCCGCTGCACAGGACCTCATTTATCATCGTGTGCCCAACTTTTTCATCCTTGAAAAGCGCCGGACATTCGAAGCGTTCCATGCAGAAACCGCACGAGACGCAATCATCCGTAACAACTGGTTTTCTGGGGTTTGGAATAGCCCTATTTCGATAGGCTATTACACATGGATGTCTGGCTATGACGACACCTATGCCTCCGTCAGGATCAGCGGCATAGGCCGACGCCCTCTTCAGGGCCCGCGACATGGCCTTGAGATCATAGGGGTCAACCACCTCCAGGAACTCAATGCCGCAGCCCTTTACAACTCTCTCCAGGGGGATGGCTACGCCCTTGCTGCCATCTGCCTTTATTCCCAGGCCCGGTGTCGGCTGCATACCTGTCATAGCCGTTATCTGATTATCCAGGATGACAAGAACGAATCTGGCCCCGTTATACACCGCGTTGAGAAGGCCTGCCGTTCCGGAATGAAAGAAGGTTGAATCCCCTATGGTCGCCACTATGGACTTATCCACGCCGTCCTGTTTGTATGCGTGATAGAACCCTGATGCCATTGTGATCGCGGCCCCCATGTCAAGACATGTATCAACCGAGCCGAGATTAAGGCCAAGCGTATAGCAGCCGATATCAGAGGTAAAGATGGTCTTAGCCCTTCCCTTCCTGATTGAGAAAAAAGACGCCCTGTGAGGGCACCCCGGGCAAAGAGTAGGCCTTCTGACAGGAAGAGGAATATTCTTCAAAAGCTCAGCCGCATCACCGGTATCAGGAGCGAAAAGGGATTTGACGCCGCATTCCTGGAGGGCCCTGTTTATCGTTTTAACAATAACCTCCGGCACAAGCTCTCCTTCCTGCGGTACATTACCCGAGAGGCGTCCCATAATCTTGTCCCTGTTTCCCAGGAGATATTCAATGAGTGTATCCGTCTCCTCCAGCACAAGGACTTTGCGGCATCGTTCCACAAATGGATCGGCCAGTGCCCGCGGAAACGGGTAAGGTGCGCCAAGCTTAAGGACAGGAATATCATCTCTTGCCTGCTCGGATAAAATATCCCTTACAACCGCGTACGGTACCCCCCCGCAGATGATTCCAATCGGATACTCGGCGCCTTCTTTCATGTCATGGAAATTGACGCTTGAAAGCCCGTCAAATAACGCGCCGATATCTCTCAGTTTCTGATTAAGCTCCCTGTGAAGGACAAATCTGAAACGCGGCGTCGCGGCCCATCTTTGTGGATCCTTTTTGAATAAGGCTTTTGCTTCATTGTTTGTAAGCCCTCCCCATGAAAGACTCTGCCTCGCGTGACACACCCTGATTGCAGGCCTTAAGATCACGGGGATTTTGAATCTCTCGGATATCTCGAAGGCAAGTTTGGCCATTTCCCTGGCCTCGCCGGGGTCCGATGGATCGAGTACAGGCACCTTGGCAATCCTGGCCATAAATCGGGTGTCCTGCTCGGTCTGTGAGGAATGCGGCCCGGGATCATCGGCGGAAATAATCACAAACCCTCCCGTAATCCCTAAATAGGCCGCGCTCATCAAGGAATCCGCGGCCACGTTGAGCCCCACCTGTTTCATGCAGCAACAGGCCCTCTTTCCCGTTATGGCCGCGGCGAAGGCATTATCCAGCGCAACCTTTTCGTTTGTTGACCACTCAACATAGGTATTGAGCCCCTGCAATTCTTTTAACCTTATGATCTCCGGCAGGATCTCCGAGCTGGGAGTGCCCGGATAGGAAGTGACCACCTGGCATCCGGCTTCGAGAAGCCCAAGCGCTATAGCGCCGTTACCCAGAAAAATCTCTTCTTTCATTATTTTCCTTCCGCATTCATTTTCTTTGCCTGCTCTATCAAGTCCAGCAGTGAAGTCATCTTGGGTTTTGACGGATTTTCAAATACCCTCTTCCATTCCTCTGAAGAAAGCTCTTCCCTCAAGTATTTTTCGACCGGAAACTGCTCAAACCAGCAGTCCAGCGCCTTGAAGCAGGGAAGCCCCCCGTTCTCACGCCTACAATATGAAAAGGAGACGTGATGGCCGAGCCTCGGGCAACGAATCTGATTTTGTTCATCCGGACAATACATTTCTTCCTTCATAATCAGCTCCGGAACATGGAAATTCCTCCCCGGGAAATGTCCATATTCCCAGGGAGGCACAAATTCACAACAGTCAGTTGGAAAATCAAGGCCTGAGTGGTCGGTACTGCTTGGGCTTGGGAAGAGGATCAATCTCTCTTAAGGCCCTCTGGATTTCGGCCTCCGCGAGGGCGTGATCTGAGAGTTTACCGCTCAAATAGGCGTCATAGGCGGCCATATCAACAAGACCATGGCCGCTCCAGTTAAACAGGATAACCTTTTCCTTGCCCTCTTCCCTGGCCTTTATAGCCTCCCGGATGGTTGCCGCAATGGCATGGTTCGTCTCAGGGGCGCTAATAAAACCCTCAGTCCGGGCAAAGGTGATGCCTGCCTGGAAGGTCTCCATCTGAGGAACAGCGATAGGCGTGATAAGCCCATCCAGTATCAACTGGCTCACCAGAGGAGCCATTCCGTGATACCTGAGACCTCCGGCGTGGATAGGCTCCGGCACAAATCCATGCCCGAGGGTATGCATTGGAAGAAGAGGCGTCATCATTACCGTATCGCCAAAGTCATAGGCAAAAGGCCCCCTGGTCATGGTGGGACAGGAAGTAGGCTCAACGGCAATGATCTCAACCTTCTTCCCATGTATCTTATCCCTGACGAATGGGAAGGTACAACCGGCGAAGTTGCTTCCGCCTCCGGCGCATCCAATCACCACGTCCGGATAGTCGCCCGCAATCGCCATCTGCTTTTGTACCTCGAGTCCGTTTACGGTCTGATGCAGCATGACGTGATTGAGGACGCTTCCCAGGGCGTATTTTGAGTCCTTTCCTGTCACCGCTGCCTCAACTGCCTCGCTGATGGCTATTCCGAGGCTGCCGGGGCTGTCGGGGTTCTGGGCCAGGATGCTCTGACCCGCCTTTGTTTCCGTGCTGGGGCTTGCGACACAAGTGGCGCCCCAGGTCTGCATCATCATACGGCGATAGGGTTTCTGATTATAGCTGATCTTCACCATGAAGACCTTGCACTCGATGCCGAACTGCGAACAGGCAAAGGCAAGGGCGCTTCCCCACTGGCCGGCGCCTGTCTCGGTGCAGATGCGCTTTGTGCCGGAAATGGCGTTATAATAGGCCTGCGGAATGGCGGTATTGGGTTTGTGGCTTCCAGCCGGGCTTACGCCCTCGTTCTTGAAATATATCTTTGCGGGTGTCTTTAGAAACTTCTCCAGGCTGTAGGCCCTGTAAAGTGGCGTAGGCCTCCACATCAGGTATCTCTTTAACACTTCTTCCGGAATATCTATCCACCGCTCCTGGCTTACCTCCTGCAGGATGAGAGGCATGGGAAAGATAGGGGCAAGGTCGTCGGGGCCAACCGGCTTACCCGTCCCCGGGTGAAGGGGCGGTTCCATGGGCGTGGGCATGTCTGCTGCGATGTTATACCACTGGCGGGGCATCTCTGATTCGGACAGTACGATCTTCTTTACATCCATAACTCCTCCTTTAAGTGTTACAACCAGGTTTGTGTTTTTGCCTGCCGCAACCCCTGCGGAGGCATCTTTAACCCATGCCAACAACCGGCCACCCATGAGTCTGATCCGCCTATATCATAACGTGCAAACAAGGCGGGCATGAACAGCCGGTTAAACACCAGGATATGGACCTGCGCCCCATCAAGGGCACAGGAGGAAAAACACACTGCCACAGAAAAGCGGAACACTCGGGATGAGAAGCATCTGAGTATGCCGGAAAATCTTCTCAAGCTCTCTTAGAGTAAGCCTGATAACTATAAAACCGGCCAGAGCGTAATGTTTTTCAAAATGGATGTCAAATTGAATTTGGCGGCCTTCCTGGCAGGTCAAGTTTGAGTGTCATGCGTTGCACAATAACGGCCATGCCCATGTGGGGCACAACGAAAGATGAAAATAGTCAATAGGTTGGAAGCATTTTCATAAGAACGGGAATGGCCCCTTCCATCTCGGTCGGCAGCTCGACAAAATCCTCCACGGCCTCACCGACAACTTGAATCAGCCTCCCCTCATAAGGCTGCTGAGGCCTCACCCTATATCCTCCATCTTGCCCCGGATTTCGTTGATGGCTTTGTCCAGTGACTGAAGGAACCGGGAACGGTCTCGCTTACTAAACGGCGGCGGGCCGCCCGTGACCTCACCTAACTGCCGCAGTTCGCTGAGGAGATTGCGGGTCGCAAGGGCAAGGCCAACGTTGTCTTCTGAGAACGGTTTCCCGGTATGCCCGAGAACATAGGCGCCTCTCGCGACACACCGGGCTGCGAGAGGTATATCAGCGGTAATAATGATGTCGCCCGCTTCCATATTTTCGACAATCCAGTCATCGGCTGCGTCCATGCCCTGGTCAACTACCTTCAGGCTTATCCTCACGCCATCCGGGATCCGCATTCGTGCTCCTGCCACAAGCGTGACACTCAGTTTGTAGCGATCAGCCACTCGATAGATCTCCGGTTTTACCGGGCAGGCGTCCGCGTCCACAAAAATGTGCAGCAATCAATTTCTCCTATTAGATCTCGCCCTGAGGGATGACAACCTTCACGCGGCCAACCACCCCGCTTTCCAGCCTCACCTTTATGCCGTGAGGGTGAGCGGCAGAACGCGTCAGAATCGTTTGAACGATACCCTCCGTCAGTCTGCCGGAACGCTGGTCCTGTTTCTGCACAACCTGCACCCGATCCCCAGGTTTGATGTCCGCTCGTTTTCTACCGTCCATTCCTACTAACCCCCATGCCCTGGTAGGGCACAACGAAAGATGAAAATAGTCAATTGGTTGGAGGCATTTTCATATAAATATTCTGCTACTGTATGGTCGTCAAATGCTTTTCGACTGTTAACGACTTCTATCACGCTACTCAGCGCACCTTCAAGCAGAACCTCAATAACACTTCTTCATTGAAAGGGATCGCCATCTTCTGCCTTTGTTGACAAATTATACCATAATAGTTTAGCTAGATTCTTATGGGGAAGCTATTGGAGCCATGGGACTCAACCTTAAGTATCAAGAGGTGGAACGATTGGCCGAGGACATTACCCGGAACGGTCGAATTTCGGCGATTGCCTGGGTTAAGCAACGGCAAAACTCGCGGGTAGGGAGAAGCAATTAATTGGCGCGAATTCTTAAGCAGAACTGGTTTCTTTTCGGACTGGTCGGCATTTGCCTGATTACGCTTGTGGATACAACAGGCACAATCGCCGGCATGGGAAATTGGATCAAGTCTCATAGCGGGGCAGATATAGTTATCTTTATTGTCTTTTTTGGCTCCGGATTGATCTTGAAGCGGGAACAGATAAGAGCGGGGTTTCGTGACATCCGGGGGACGGTGATTACCATCATCATTATTTTTCTGGTTGCGCCCCTCGTTGCCTTGATGATAGCGCAAATACCCATTAATCCTTCGGTCAAAATCGGTTTATTCTTGATTGCCGTCATGCCAACGACGCTGAGCAGCGGGGTGGTTATGACGGGCGCAGCAGGCGGGAACATGGCCCATTCCCTTTTGATTACGGTGCTTGCCAATAGCATCAGTGTTGTGACGGTTCCCTTTTCCCTCTCTATCCTTCTTCAAAGCGTTGAGTCCGTCCCTATGAACAGGGCAAAAATGATCATCCAAATGTGCCTTCTTGTCCTGCTCCCCCTCATACTTGGGCTGGTTTTCAGGCCGAAGAGGGAGACCCTGCTCTCTCCCCTTCAAAAAGGCATTCCCGTTTTCAATCAATGTTTGATTCTGTGCATGGTATGGATGGGGGTGTCAGGGGCAAAAGGAACGATCCTGAGCGGAGGAGGCCAGGTATTAATCATCGCTGTTATTTCCTTTTTCTTCCATGCCTTTCTTCTTGTGGCAGCCCTAGCAGCCATCCGTCTGTTTCGCATTCCGCGGGGCCGTATGGAGAGCATTCTCTTTATGGGTGGGCAGAAGACATTAACCCTTCCGGTAATGCTTCAGGTCAAGCTTTTTCCCCAGCACGGCCTTGCGTTAGTCTTCTGTGTGTTCCATCACTTCATTCATCTGATGATGGACGGCTATCTGGTGGGGTTGCTGAAAAAAAGAAGATAGTCTCTGCGATATACAAACCCACATCGGAGATGGAGAGCAATTGAGCGCACGAAATGGTGAAGAAGCACCTCTCCTCAAGCTTAAAATTGATCTCAGGGGTGAGCACTTCCGGATACTATTGCAGCCATGAACATATAGATAAGCTTTGCAGCCGTATAGTCGCATGCGTGAAGGCCCGGGACCGGGGCCAGTTCCACCAGGTCAAATCCTATAACTCGCCTTTGGCCGGCAATTGATCTCAGGATATCGAGGGTCAGGTACCAGGAGAGCCCCCCAGGCTCCGGGGTCCCGGTAGCGGGCATTATGGATGAGTCAAGTGAATCAATATCTACCGTCACATAGACATCATTTGGAAAATCTTCCGGAAGCCAGTTTGCCGGAAGACCGGCTTCATTCAGCCCTGGCGCGTCATAATGCACTATGCTGTTTGATTCCCTGAAGTAGTGCTCTTCAAGGCAAAGGCTCCTTACCCCCATCTGGATGAATGGAATTCCCAGTTCGTGGACACGCCGCATGACGCAGGCATGGCTTAAAGGTGTGCCATCGTAGGAATCCCTAAGGTCCGCATGCGCATCCAACTGGATTATCCCGGCATCCCTAAAGCCTGACCTGACGGCCCTTGCCGCGCCAAGGGTTACAGTGTGCTCGCCGCCCAGCATCACGGGGATCTTTTTTGAATTAAGTATGCTTGAAATTACTTTCTCTATCCTGCTGGTGATCTCCTCCGCCCTGCCGGCACATTCAATCGGGTCGCGGGTGAAAATACCCCTTTCCGCAGGCACACCCTTTCCGTCAAAGACCTCAAGCTGCCATGAGGCCTTGAGTATGGCAAAAGGGCCGTTTTCCGTTCCCTTGCCATAGGATACTGTTTTCTCATAAGGCACAGGCACTATGTGAAACAAAGATGTCTCAGGAGCCTGCGGCCCCAGCTCAGATCCAAGGAAGGCCGGGTATTCGTCCCTGTTAGTCATGACAATCTGTTTTTGAAATCCTCATATTGGAATTGACGGACAATCTTAATATTGTCCTGTGACGGTCTGCAAACTGCTATGGAAGGCAGCCCTATGCCGTTAAAGGTGTTTGTCTTTACCATTGTGTAGTGGGCCATATCCAGGAAAACAATCTTTGCTCCCGGTTCAAGGGGCGCATCAAATGAATAGTCTCCGATGACATCCCCTGCCAGGCATGAAAGTCCCGCAAGTCTGTAAGTGTAACGTAGCCTTCCCGGTTTCCCAGCGCCCATGACCTCTGGCCTGTAAGGCATCTCAAGCACATCCGGCATGTGAGCGGCGGCTGAGGTATCAAGTATCGCTATATCCATTTCGTTTCTTACTATGTCAAGTACCGTGGAAACCAGGTACCCGGCATTCAAAGCCACCGCCTCGCCCGGCTCGATGTAGATGATCTTGCCGTATCTTTCCGCAAAGCCCGCGATAAGATCGCATAAAAGATCTACATCATAATCGGATCTTGTTATGTGGTGGCCTCCCCCGAAGTTGATCCACTGCATCATGGGTATGAGATCCCTGAATTTCTCCTCAAAGGCCGAGAGGGTCCTTTCCAGGGCGTCGGAGTTCTGTTCGCAAAGCGTGTGGAAATGGAGTCCCGAGACCCCTGAAAGATCCTGACCCTGAAACTGCTCTCTTCTTATCCCGAGCCGGGAAAAAGGCGCGCACGGATCATAGAGCATTGCGGGGGCCTCCGAATGCTCCGGATTCACCCTGAGGCCTATCTTTATGTCCACGCCGGATTGCTTAATGAGAGCGCGAAAGCGTTCGAGCTGAGAAAAGGAGTTAAAGACGATGTGATCGCAGACCTTAAGGAGCTTCAGGATATCATCTTCGCTGTAGGCCGCAGCAAAGGCGTGGACCTCTCCTCCGAAATACCCGCGTCCCAGCCTGGCCTCATTGGGAGAGCTGGCGCATACGCCCCTGACGGTCTTTTTCAGAAGCGGGAAGACGGACCACATGGCGAATGCCTTTAACGCAAGAAGTATCCTGCACCCGGTGCGCCTTTGGACGGCATCAAGGATAGCAAGATTTTTCTCCAGGGCCTCTTCATCAACCACAAAGCAGGGTGTGGGCGCCCGCGACAGCAATGAACTTAAATTATCTTTACCTGCCATGGAAGACCATAGATGTTGAGTTTTTCCATAAAAGGATCAGGATCCATCTCCTCCATATTGAAGACTCCTTTACCTCTCCACACCCCCGTCGTCATGAGCATCGCTCCTATCATGGCCGGAACCCCAGTGGTGTAGGAAATAGCCTGGGAACCGACCTCTTCGAAAGAAGCCCTGTGATCGCATACATTGTAGATGTAAAGGGCCTTAGGCTGACCGTCTTTGGTTCCCTTTATCAGGCACCCTATGCAGGTCTTTCCCTTGGTAAGGGGACCGAGCGATCCCGGATCAGGCAGCAGGGCTTTTAGAAACTGCAGAGGGATGATGTCCTGGCCGTTGAACCTGACAGGGTCAATCCTGGTCATCCCCACATTCCCGAGCACCTCGAGGTGGTTCAAGTAGTTATCCGAAAACGTCATCCAGAATCTTGCCCTCTTGATGGACGGGATATGCCTTACCAGGGATTCGAGTTCTTCGTGAAAGAGAAGATAGAGCTTCTTTTTCCCTATACCCTCGGGAAAATCGAACTCCATGGTTTCGGAAAGAGGCTCCGTCTCCTTCCAGACTCCCTTTTCGTAGTATCTTCCTCTGGCCGTAACCTCCCTGATGTTTATTTCCGGGTTGAAATTGGTGGCAAAGGGCTGTCCGTGCTCTCCCGCGTTGCAGTCTATTATTTCGAGTTCCTCGATCTCACTGAAGTGATGCTTCAGTGCCCAGGCAGTAAAAACATTAGTGACTCCCGGGTCAAATCCGCTCCCCAAAAGGGCCATGATTCCCCTTTCCCTGAATCTTTCATGGTATGCCCACTGCCATGAATATGAAAACCTGGCCTCATCCCTGGGTTCATAGTTTGCGGTATCCAGGTAATCAACGCCTGTTTTCAGGCAGGCATCCATAATGGCCAGATCCTGATAAGGCAACGCCACATTTATGACCACATCGGGTCTGAAGGATTCGATCAAGGGAACGAGCTCAGAGGTCTTTTCCGCGTCAACCTGAGCCGTCAGTATCGGCCTTTTGAGTTGCCCGGCTATCCTGTCGCACTTTTCTAAATTTCTGCTTGCAAGGCATATATCCGTAAAGACGTCGGCAGCCTGGACGCATTTATGGACAACGACCTGCCCGACCCCTCCCGCTCCTATTATAATCACTCTTGCCATTGTCGAACCTCATCTCTCAAAATAGGTGTAACCGCTCAAGCCATCCTCGTACTTCTTTATGATCTCCCTTCTTTCGGCCGGACTTATATACCCATCCTTCACAGCCTGCTCCGCGATAGACCTGAAATTGCCCAAAAGAGTTTTGGGATCATACTCGACGTATGATAACACATCTGAGACTGAATCCCCATCAATTTCCCTTACAAAGTCATAGGTTCCGTCTTCATAGACATGGACGCTCACTATGTTTGTGTCCCCCATCAGATTATGCAGATCTCCCAGGGTCTCCTGATAGGCCCCCACAAGAAAGACCCCAAGGTAATACTCCTCGTTTTCCGTCAAATCATGGAGCGGCAAGGTGTTTCTGACATCATGCAGGTCTATGAATTTATCTATCTTACCGTCGCAGTCGCATGTCACATCCGCTATGGTAGCCTGACGCATCGGCTCTTCGTTTAGTCTATGTATCGGCATTACCGGGAAAAGATGCCCTATGGCCCAGGAGTCCGGAAGAGACTGAAAGACGCTGAAGTTGCAATAGTAGATATCTGCCAGAGCGGATTCCATTCCCTCAAGCTCCGGGGGTATCTTGCTCATTTTGTTTCTTTCTTTGTATATTATGTTCATGATGTTCCAAAAGATGTTTTCTGCAACTGAGCGTTCCCTGAGAGTTATCTCCCCGTGCTTGAAAAGCTGCCTGATTTCATCTCTGTAATAAATCGCATCGTTATAGCATTCCTGAATGTTTTTCAGAGTCATGCTTTTTAAAACTTCATGAAGGTTTTTCATAAGTTCATGTGCATTCTCATCCATCTGTTCAGGCAGATTTACTATTTCAAATTTTGTTATATCAAGAACATTTACAAGCAGTATAGAGGAATAAGCAACAGTCGCCCGTCCTGATTCAGTAACAATTGTCGGATGCGGTATATCGTTTTCTCCAAGTATTGATATAATTACCTCTATTATATCAACGCAATATTCTTCCAGCGTGTAGTTCATGCTGTTGACGAAATTGGTCTTGGATCCGTCGTAGTCAACCGCCAGTCCGCCGCCTATGTCCAGATATCCCATAGGGGCTCCTTCTTTCACCAGTTCCGCGTAATATCTGCACCCCTCAGTTACCGCTGATCTGATATCCCTTATGTTGGGGATCTGGGATCCGAGATGATAATGAAGCAGCTTCAGGCACTCCAGCATTCCATTATCCTTAAGGTAGTCCACCGCCTCAATTAACTGGCTGATATTAAGCCCGAATATGCTGCGATCCCCTCCCGATTCAGTCCAATGCCCTCCGGCCTTTGTAGAAAGCTTAAGTCTGACCCCGATGTTTGGCTTAACGCCCACTATCTTCGACCGCTCTACTATCATAGGCAATTCGCTGGGCATCTCAATCACCAGAAAGCACTTATAACCCATCTTGATTGCGTAGAGTCCGAGGTCTATGAATTCCTCATCCTTATAACCATTGCAGATCAGACATGCCTCCTTGTCATTCATCATGGAAATCGCGGCTATCAATTCCGCCTTGCTTCCCACCTCAAGGCCGTGATGCATGGGTCTTCCGAAGCGGGTTATCGCCTCTATCACCTGCTGCTGCTGATTAACCTTTATGGGATAAACGCCTCGATAGTCTCCCTTGTAATCAAAGTTGGCCATAGCTGCTCTAAAGCTGTCGTGCAGAAGGGTTAACTGAGTTACCAGCAGGTTTTCTATGCGCAGAAGCACCGGCATGGTAAGCCCTCTTTCCCTCATACCCTCTATGATGGCCTTTATACTGACTGAGACATCGGTCCGCTTTGGGTTGGGCGTCACCACAACGTTTCCGTCCTCGTTTATGTCGAAATATCCCGAACTCCAGTTCCTTATACCGTACAGTTCCCTGGCGTCCTCTACCGTCCAACGATTCAAGATTTCATTTCTCATGGTCTTTTCCGCCTGAATATATTTTTGTTTCATGCCACAAAAAAATCAAAAGACCCCTCGCCATAACTGACAAATATGGTCGGACTCCGCTGCAAAATATCCTTTAATTCGACCTGGAAATTAGGGGCAGCCATGGTCTCTCTAATGAGGCAGAAACAGGACATGGCTTGGCAGCATAATGTTAGAAATATGCCTTTATGTCAAGTGCTGGATATTAGAGCAATCACCTCAAAGTTCTCCTCTTGCCGCCATTGAGAAGAAGGGCGCATGGCTGGATGTAAAGAAGGGAGGCTCCCTTCTAAGAATAGAAGCCACAGCTCCGTGCCTTCTGAATATCCTGTCAAGAAACCTCCTCACCTCCAGACGGTTCCAGCCCAGGGGATGAACAAAGTCTTTGTAAAGGGCGAGGTCTCCCTCATAAAAATCACTCGTCTCATATACATCGGCATCGCTTCCCCAGGCCGGCATATTAAAGACGGCAAGGTTCAGATAATCAATTAAGTCCTCGTTGGCAGCTACAAAATCCAATGTATTTAATGCCTTTTTCTCATCTTCAGCCGGGGTGCCGAAGAGCAGATAAACATAGCTCGCGATTCCGGCCCGTTTCAGGGCCTTGAGCACTGAAGATACGGTTTTTATTTCAATCCCTTTTCCCATGTTATCAAGGACATGCTGGTCTCCTGATTCGATGCCCAGTTTCAGCATTACACATCCGGACCGCTTCAGGGATAGCGTAAAGTCTTCCTCGGCAAGGAGATCCGATATCCTTGCAAAGCCATACCAGGGCGCGCCGGGCGGATTTGACGCGAGTTTCTTTAGAAAAGCAGGACTCATGGCGTTGTCGAGAAAATGAATGAGAGCCGGCGCGGCCTCGCGGACAATGCCCATTATCTCGGTTTTTACTCGGTCAGGGCCAATAGGACGGTAGGGATTTTTCTCCGCCTTTTCAGGGCAAAAGGAACACCTACGCCAGTAGCACCCGGTTGATGCGCTGTACGGGAGAACAAATCCCGGCGACAAATACTGATTACCCAGGGCCCATCCATAGCTAGGAGGGTATGCGTGAACAGTGCTTTCAACACCCGCGATTGCAAGAAGCCTCTCCTCTCCCGGGCCGCATACCATCTCGTCCACCAGAGGTTCGAACGGACTTTTCCAGCCAGGCCTGCTCGCCCACGAAGTGACAAGGCCGCCTCCCAGAATCACCTTGAGGTCGGCATATTTCTTCCTTATGAAGCCTATCATGGAAAAGCATGTAATGGCCTGCGCCAGGTAATTAAGGGAAAATCCGACTATGGACGGCCCTGATCTTTTTATGATCTCGATTATGGCAGGACCGAATGCATCGTAAAAAAAGCTCTTTTCCGGGTCTTGAGCCGCCTTCATAAGGTCATTGCTCTTAAGCGGAGAAAGCGCGTCGCTGCTAAAGTTGGTCAGGCCTATATGCACCCCTTTCGAAGTGCCTGCCTCGCTTAGAAGCCTGTTCAGGTCCTGGGCTGCCCGTCTGTATCTGCCCATATTTGAGTAGGTATCTCTGGTTCGAAGCGAGTCCAGATGAGCCTTCGCGCCCGACCATGCCCTTCTGTTCCAGGTATCGTGAAGGTCAGGGGTCTTCCGCAGTGTTGCCAAAAGGCAATGGAGATTCGCATCAAACACCGTGCAACCTATCCCATGGGAAATAAGGGTGCCGGCAAGCCTTGAAACACCGGCCGGAGGTTCGCAGGGCCTTGTTACGGGCGGATATACGAGGAGAAAAGAGGCTCTGGATGAAGCTGGAGCAACCATGTTAAGATTACCTTCTTTGGCATGCACTTGATCGAAGAACCTTTCGGATAATACTCAAGAGAAGCGACAAAAACCATCCTTAATCTCCCATAAGGACCTGAAATCCAAGATCTGATAAATAAAAAAGTAACCGTTCATGGGTTCAGAGGTTCCGAGTTTAAGGTTAAAGAGCGATGGGAATTGAACGAGTTGAAGATATTGAGGCCTGGCAACCGGCACGTAACTTAACTGCGCCCGTACGCGGTCCCCATCCGCCCTCTATCTTTTTCCGATCCCTGATCCCTGATCTCTGGCCCCCGATCCCTTGCCCCCTGTCCCCTGACCCCTGCCCCCTGGTTCAAATGAATCCTTACGTTTTCTTATTGACAGCAGCCTTTATGGGACTATATTCTCATTTGTGAATGTAGTGGACAATTGTGCCGCTGTATTAATCGGCCGTCGGTTGAAAGCGAGTATCTGGAGAAAAAGGTTCGGAGAAGAATAAGATGAGTGAAAAGAAGAAACTTCTGGTAATAATCGGGGCCTTCCTGGCTGCTTACTATATCCCCTGGGCAAATCCGGTAGTCCGCCAATCCGGCTTTGAGGCATTTATGATGCTTCAGGAATATGCGAGGGAGCATGTCCTTACATGCCTTATCCCCGCCTTCTTCATCGCCGGAGCAATATCCGTTTTTATATCGCAGGCCTCAGTCCTTAAGTATTTCGGCGCCAGCGCAAAAAAAATACTATCCTATTCGGTAGCTTCCATATCAGGGACGGTTCTAGCCGTTTGTTCCTGCACGGTTCTCCCTCTTTTCGCAGGCATCTACACAAGGGGAGCCGGCATAGGACCCGCAACGGCCTTCCTGTATTCCGGGCCTGCCATAAATGTCCTGGCCATAGTCCTTACCGCAAGGATATTGGGCTGGGAGCTCGGACTGGCGAGGGCCTTGGGGGCTGTTGTTTTCGCAGTGGTTACCGGCCTCCTGATGGCCTTTTTGTTTCGAAAGGAAGACGCCGAAAGAGCAACAGGACAGATGTATATGCCCGATGAGGATGAGAAGGGAAGGACCTTGACTCAGGACGGTCTTTTCATGCTTACTATGGTATTGATCCTGATATTTGCGGCCTTTGCAAAACCCGCTGAAGGATCAACAGGCTTCTGGCCTTTTATCTTCTCCATAAAGTGGTATCTGACCGCCGCCCTAATCATCATAATGGCCTTAATGCTTAAGAGCTGGTTCAAGGCCTATGAGCGCTCTTCCTGGGTGCAGTCAACCTGGGGATTTATGAAGCAGATCTTTCCCCTCCTGGGGGCAGGGGTACTGGTGGCAGGTTTTATGCTCGGAAGACCGGGGCATCCGGCCTTGATACCGGAGCATTACATACAGGCACTGGTAGGAGGAAACTCCCTCTGGGCAAACCTCTTTGCCTCTGTTGCCGGGGCTCTTATGTATTTTGCGACCCTGACGGAGGTCCCTATCTTGCAGGGACTTATAGGCGCTGGGATGGGGAAAGGCCCGGCGCTTGCCCTTCTCCTTGCGGGTCCGGCGCTATCGCTTCCGAATATGCTCGTTATCGGGGGCATTCTGGGGTTTAAGAAAACTGCGACCTTTTGCTCCATAATTGTGATATTATCCACGATTGCGGGTTTGCTGTATGGGGCTTTTTTCGCATAGGAGGCCTTAACATGGGTCAAAGCGACGTTACACAAATTAAGGTTGCCGGCCAGCCGGTAGGTATAATAGGGCTGAAGGATGCGCTAAAGGAGATAGAGGGACACTGCGAAGGGATGTCCGATGAGAAAATCCGCGATGAGCTGACAAAGCGGCTTTCTAAATCAAACTACTTACCCGACAGGGTCAAGGCCGCTTATGGAGATTCGTTTTTAAGAGAGTTCAAAAAGCTTATAGGTGCTCCTTACGAGGATGAGGCATCAGACGGTCTCGATGTAAAGATACTCGGACCCGGATGTGCGAACTGTGACCGTCTGGAGATGGAGGTCATGGCTGCCATGTCCGAACTCAAGCTGCCGGGCAGCATTGACCACGTTATAGATATCAAAGAGATAGGCAAGTATGGCGTGATGGGAACTCCGGCTCTTGTAATAAACGGACAGATAAAATCCGTGGGAAGGGTTTCTCCGAGGGCGCAGATTAAGGAGTGGCTCAAGAGTGCTTAGGCTCCCGGTCGCTGTATGATCACTGGTGAATATGAACTCCAGCGGCATTTTGATACGTACTGTCCTTAAGCCGCATCCGGGCCGCCGGACTTTGAACCAAAAGAGGTTTCGATGTGACCTTTGTGATTGCTTACGGTCTTGCCCTTCATTGGTAAGAGTATTGACAGTAACATCTCAATAATTGGGGGTAAAACCACTGGATTCCGGCTCCCGGATCGGGGTCCGGGACAGGCTTAGCCGGAAAGACGGAACAAGCCAGCTATTTGTCATTCCAGCGAAAGCTGGAATGCAGAAATATCGCGGCGAAAACAGTCGCCCCGATTTATTGAAAAGATACTATTCACAGACAATAATAGACAATAGAGGTTATTTGATGCACTTGCGACAAGGAAAGATTGGTTTTGAAATCAGCTTAATTGTTCTTAATTTATTGTTGCTTTTCTCGGTTTTTTGCGCGGTAAAGGACGTATTTGCGAGCGATTCGGATGACTGGTCGAGGGTTCCTGTCAAGGGAATGGTTACAATGATTGATCTGGGGGCTGACAGTTGCGTTCCTTGCAAAATGATGGCGCCCGTCCTTGAAAAAGTCGAAAAGGACTTCAAAGGAAAGGCTGCAATCATTATCATTGACGTATGGAAATATCGAGGCCAGGCGCAGCGCTTCGGCATAAGGGCCATTCCTACCCAGATATTTTTCAATAAAGAGGGCAGGGAAGTCTATCGTCATACCGGCTTTATGGCGGAGGCTGCCATCGTTGCCCAACTTAGAAAACTGGGTGTCGAATAACAAACAGAAGGTAAAGACAATCCCGGAGGAACAGGCGGATGCTGGATTCTTTTTTCTTGACGGTTAACGAATGGATGGCGGGCGGCTTAGCGATTGCCGCGGCAGGCTGTTTTGTGTGGGGGATGATAAGCGTTCTTTTCAGCCCCTGTCATATCGCCTCCATCCCTCTCATAGTAGCGTATGTAGGAGGCCAGCAAGAGGCCCTAAAACCAAGAGACGCGGTCCGTTACTCTGTAGCTTTCACATCCGGACTCTTCGTCACCATTTCCATCGTTGGTGTTATTTGTGCTCTACTCGGTCGAATGCTTGGTGACGTCGGCAATTACTGGCAGATACTTGTAGGTCTCTTGCTCGTTTGGGTTGCCCTGGGCATGTTGGGTGTTGAGAAATGCAGCATGTCCGGAAGCTTTCTCCATAAACTTAATCTCAAGGGAGTCTGGGGCGCGTTCGGCCTTGGACTTGCCTACGGAGTTCTTTCAGGATCATGCACCTTTGGTTTCATAGCCCCGATACTGGCCCTTATTACATTACAACAGCAAGTAGTAACGGGGCTGATTTTAATTCTCCTGTTCGCTCTAGGTCACTGCCTGCCCATAGTAATTGCCGGCAGCTCGACAGCGGCGGTCAAACGGCTCGTTGAGAACAGCAAGTGGCAGGGAGCGTCCGGCTGGTTCAGAAAGGCGGCCGCTGTGGTCATATTGGTTTTGGCGGCCTATTTCATCGTTAATCCATTCTTTACCGCATGAGCCCGGCCCCATGGTCCGCGTCATGCAACCCCCACAGTCGAGACAAATATTTCGTGCCTCACGTCCAGATAAGGCTATCTGATCTAATCAGGGCGACCTTGCCGGATGAGAGCGGAAACGAGGGATACATCGGCATAAGCCCTGACGGCTCCGCCTATCATGTGGTGGCGCCGGTTGACAGGCATATCGCAAGGGGCCTCAAGTTCTGGGAAAGGCCCACCGACGGGACCCCTTTCGGAGGCTACAGAGGATGGCACTACTTTCTATGCCTGACCTACCCGTCCCATTCCAGTCAAGGGCCTGACAAACATATAGAAACGGCTCGTGAAAACGGCTGCCTTCTTCAAAAATGGGCCCTTTCTCAAGGTATCGAAATGGAATTGCTTGACGATCTAACAGTCCATTGAACCCTTGCCATGAATTCCAGGGCGTAGGTAGAAACCACTGCGTTGATCCAATATTGATGAACTCGCAAAAAGCTTAATCAAGACGGCAATTAAAACCATTTGGAAATCTTTCTGCTCTTTGTTAGGATTCGGCAAGGAAGAGCGAATTTTCTATGGATAAAACTTCTAAGATTCCAATCTACCTTTTTGACCGAAAAGACTATGATCTGATTAAGATCGTAAACGACGTCCTGACGAGAAAACGCTTTACCCGAAGGAAATACTTCCCATATTTCCATCCAAACGGCATAAATGAGATGGCTGAAACCAAGGGGCTTCGCACCGCCTACTCTGTCGCGGAGCTCCTTACCTCTCTTGAAGTGGGCGGAGTGGATGACAGGCTTAAGGCCCTTCGCTCTTTGCGTCTCGAGGTGATGGAGACGGCAGGCGGACCGATGCCCAAGAATACCGGGAGGGTCCTTCTTCAGATAATGAAGGATCTGGTACGCGCCTATGGTAACGAGCGTCTTCAGCTTGAATTGGCACACGATTTCCGAGTGGCCGCATCAGGGAAACCCAGCATAGTTCGCAGGCAGCTCAGGAGGTATCACCTGCTGGAGATGCCTGAGGAATGGAATCAGCTCGCTTTTGACGATCATGTACACGATGTAAACACCAAAGGCCGCAAGTCCTCTACTCATCTTATTATGGACGCCTGGATAAAAGGAATCAGACGTCTAAGGGTAATCCATTATAATTTTATTGAACCTCGATTTGCCGCTGAACTATTTGAGGCGGCAAAGATCCTGGATATTGATGTCAGGATAGGAATCGAATTCTATGCCCCATTCAGAGGTAAATATGTCCAGCTTATCTGGGTTCCCAGAGGCTTTGCCGACTCTCAGGCATTCTTGTGCTTCCTGGAAGAACCTGAGACCAGAAGTCTTATGGAAGCGGGGAGGGCCGCGTCCCATTATCAGCAGGAATATGTACTCCATCTTCTCAGCAACTTTAATAAAGTCCATCTGAAAGACCTTAACCAGAGACTTGCCTTGGATATTCCCCCGCTTGACGAAAGGGATTTTCTATCCTTTGTGGGGATAGGTCAAAAATCCAAGCTCCATCTTTCCAAGTTTATTCAGAATAACTTGCTGGAGACACTCAGTAAAACTCTGCCGGAGCTCCGAAAAGAACTGGAAACGGCTGAACCGGATCGCCAAAAGCAGATAATTGGCTGGATCGAGTGGATTAATTCTCTTGATATCCAAGACCTGGTTGACGATTTTCTGACACAGACCAAAAATCCTGACATAAAATTCCCGGATCGTCCCAGCGCTGATGACAATACGCCTGAGCTCCTCAGGCTATCTCCCTATGAAATCCTCTCCCGGCTTTCTGCGCTCCGCTCAGGCTATAGAGTGACTCTAAACCTCACGGACCTCAAGGTGGAGGATGTCCTTGAGCTGCTCTACGATTGCCAGGGAATGATAACACGCCTTGAAATCTTTAACCTCAAGGACTTCTGCGAAGGCAAGACTCCTGAGCTGGCAGAAATCATCAGGCTGATGAGGGCCATCAACGAGGGAAGCGTCATAAATCTAAAACAGATCATAAGAGAGATGATCGCGAAGATGCGCGAAGGCGCTTCTCAAGAAAAGAGCGATCAGACCGAAAAATTCCTCTCCATACTCTATGATATTGATAGCCTCAAGTCTTACTACTTCGGTAAATCACTAAAACCCAGGATAGGAAGTGATTCGACCGGCCGCTCCCCTCGACTGCACGGCATGGGGCTGGCAGTGTTGGACACCCTTCCTGCGCGGGCTCAAAGGGAGATAAAAAACGCTGGAACCGGGGCCAGATACGATATCATCCCGATATACGTATCGGCATACAGGAACTTGAGCTTTATTCCGCAATCCCGCGAAGGCAGCCGGGGAAAATTTTTCAGGATGCTTACAAGTTCATGGCCTTGGGGTTATTTCTTTGCGGGATTTAAAGAAACTTGGCAGGTTGACACCAGGCACCCCAGCAACAAGCTCCCAGGCAATATCGTAACTCTTGGAGGAGTAAAAAAGAAGGCTCCCAATAAGCCATTGCAGGGAGCGGTCGAAGAAGAGCATAAACCTTTTCGTGTCAGCCATGTCAACTCAAGGCTCAAGAACGCCCTGAAACTTATAATAGGTTTTGTTCCTGCCTTTGCTTCCTTTGCCCTTACAAAGGACTGGTGGCTGCTTGCCTATGGCGGAGCCTTCCTGTGGTTCGCCATAACAGGCCTCAGAAATGTTCTCCAGTCGGTGCTGGGCGGCGGAGGCATCAGAAGATCTCCGCTTCTTAACTGGAGTGACTATATAAGCTGGACAAGGATAACTGACTCACTTATGTACACGGGTTTTTCCGTTCCTCTGCTGGATTACCTAGTCAAAAGGGTCATACTTGATAATGGCCTGGGCATCACTACCGCATCGAGCCCTCTTCTTCTCTATAGCTTCATGGCGTTGGCAAACGGTATCTATCTTTCAAGTCACAATATTATAAGAGGCCTTTCCAGGGAGACGGTTTACGGCAACTTTTTCAGGACTGTGATCTCAATACCCCTTGCCATCGCTATCAATGGCGCAGCCGGCAGCATCATCAATTATTTCGGGGTTACTAATAGCGATGCGGTGCTCCAGAAATGGGCGGCCATCATATCCAAAACCGCCTCGGATACAGTTGCTGGATTTATAGAGGGGCTTGCTGACCGCCGCCAGAATATCATCAAGAGGATTAGAGATTACAAGGTGAAATTCGACCAGCTCTTTGACATATACGCAGAGCTTGAACTCATCTATCCCGAGGTGCAGCCCTTCGCCGTGTTGCAGCACTCAGGGCAGATCAAGCGCAAACCGGGTCTGGAGGCCCAGGATCTTGAAAAAATCATAATGGTGCATGCGCTGGATCTCTTATATTTCTGGATGTACCAGCCAAGGGCGCGAACTGCCTTGAGGCAGTTCATCCGCACACTGTCTGAGGATGAGAGGCAGGTGCTGGCAAGCTCCCAGTTCATCCTTCATAGGAACAAAGAGATAAGTCAATTGTTTATAGACGGGATACTGGGAGACAATTTTCCCCGGCCGCTTTCTTTTTATCTGTCAAGGAGCGGCGAATACCTTGAGGCCATAAAGAAACTGCTCTTTACCGAGGAACCGGCTGCGCCCCCCCAGGTACTCTTGAAAATTTAACCCCCGGATCCTTATACCTCCTTTTGAATTCGGTTCCCGGCAGGATGCTGGACGAAAATTCCACCTTTTTCTTAAAACGGGACAAATCATCATCCGACAACCCTCCTATCGGATCTATCCGCTTCGACAGCTTTAAGACCGGCCTCGGCGATTGACTTTGTATGGGTTCCTTTCTATATTGGGTCAGTTAGGTCAGTTACACGGCAGGCGTCCGGGTTACCTGATCAGGCATGGAGATCTAAATTTACAGATATATCTTTTCTCGGAAGGATGGAAATCTTTTGAAAAGAGCTATTTTTTTGATCCTTATGACATTTTTTGTTTCCTCGATCCCGCTTCCCCAGGCATTTGCAAAGACTACCTGGAAGGCAAATTCGCTCTGGCCACAGAAAAATATTCACAGCGCAGGGCTCAAGGATTTTTCAGAGAAGGTAAAGAAGGCAACAAACGGAGAACTTGAGATAGCTGTACACGCTGAGGGAACCCTGGGTTATAAGGGCCATGAGCTTATGGCTGCCGTGCGGGACGGAATTATACCGGTTTCAGACATACTGATAAGCGGCGGG
>JBGSUA010000041.1:0-15399 GCA_041753575.1 Desulfatiglandaceae bacterium | reverse complement strand
ATGGCTTCTGCATCATAGGTTTTACCGTGAAAATAGCCTTTCTCAACCTTCCCCTCTCCATCCGAAGGATAGAGAGGGGAATAATTGCGATCTTGGGGGTGGCCAAAAGATCGGTCAATAGAATTTGAAGGAGGATTTTATATGGAGACCAAATTTTTCTTGAATGGCATTGAGAAGCAAATTCCTGAAGGGGCCATAAGCCTTGAAGACCTTCTTAAAACCGTTATGGAGGAGCAGTTCCGCCTCGAAAGGATAGTCACCGAGGTAAGGACCGACGGAAAAGTCTTCTCCGAGGTCTATGAGCACCAGGCAGGAGATATGCCCCTTGAAGAGATCGGATGCGTTGAACTTGAAACTCAGAGCACGGACGAATTTGCCAGGGATTTTGTGGGAAAGACCCATCACTTCATTGATCAGTTGAAGAATGGATTTTCCCTTGCAGCAGACCTTCTGGACAGCCCTTCAAGTATTGAAGATGGCTACAACACCATGGCCATGTCCTTTGAGGCAATGCAGCGCCTGAAAGGCCACATAGAGGCCGTCTCAGGCGTTCTTGAATCCGCAGCACGGAACGGAAGAGAGACAGCCATGTGGAATGACTTTGAAAGGCTCGCTGACAAGATTATATCATCCCAACAGACCAGCGATCCTTCCTTTACAGCCAGGCTTCTGAAAGAGCAGATGCCGGTCATGCTGAATCAGTGGAAGGAGATTAGGGCCGAGGCCCTGGCCGGGATTTGACAGGCGCTACCCCTAAAGGCGATTAGCCCTGAGTAGATCTCTCGTATCCTAAGCCCCCCTTTGACCGCATGCGGTCATTTTTCAGGCGTAGTAGGTTCTCATTACTTCTATAAGCCTTGTCAGGCGCCGGGTGTAGGTGTGTTCGCTCAGGGCCCTCTTATATCCTGCCAGCGCGATTTTTTTCCTATACACTTTATCCTTGAGGGCCTTCTCCACCATTCCGGTTATCTCAGAGCCGCTTCTGTAGGCCAGGACCTCTTTACCCGGCTCGAACATATCTTCGAGCTGCTTAGTGAAATCCGTTAGAAGAAGGCTCCCGCAGGCAGGCACGTCAAAGACCCTCTGGTTCAATCCATTTTTCATCTGGCGGCTCGTGGCGTTGAAGTTGACCTTTGTGGCCCGATAAAAGACGGGAAGATCAGTATAGTAGTTCAGCTCCCGGAGAATCCTGAAACCCTTCCCCAGTATCTCGCTCCAGCCAGAGTCGCCGGCCACTGTGGGATTAAATCGCTTAAGGCTTTCAAGGAGCTCCTTTCTATACCAGCCTGTGGTCTGCCAGATGACTGAGGTTTCATAGTGAAGGGCCCTTTCCTCCCCCATAGCCAGGAGTTGTCGGTTAAGGTCTGGAAATGACTCCCTCATAAGGTCCCTGACCACAAGATGGGGAGAGCCGATAAAAGCCTTGCATACCTCATGATATTTTTCAAGAAGGGGGCCTGCGGCCCCTGACTTTCCAATCTTTGATTTTGACTTGATGACCATGGAGTTTCCCACAAAACCGACGCCTATTTGTTGCTGGACAGGCTTTCCGGTTAGTACCGCTCCTGGATTGAAGATCCCTTCATCCACGCCCAGGGGAAGATAGATCACCCTTTCAAGGCCAAGTCCTTCAAGCATGGGGACATAGTCCCTGTCCCACATAAACACCGTCAACATGGGAGACGTGTTTCCCCTGTAGTGTCCAAGAATGAGATAGGGACTGTCCACATACCATGAGGCAATGGGAACCCTAAGGGACTCCAGGAGATGGGTTACAACTCCTTCCCGGTCAAAACCCAAGTGGTTGATGGTAAGCAGGAAGTCGGGTTTAAATTCCTTTATGGTTTCAATATAGAGCCGCTCGACCTTTTCCCTCTCGAGTTCCTCTCCGGGGATAAGCATTACCTGAGCGGGGTGCCCCAGTCTATCCAGGGCCCCTTTTATCTCGGTTAGAAGGAGGTGTCGCAGGCTTACAACAAGAACCCTGACTTTTTCTGATTTGAAACGAGGATAGTCCCACCAGTGACCGGATTTTCCAGCCTGATTAGAGGATATCATCTTGAGGCTTCATGGAGACTTGTTTCACCGGCGAACGACTGACCTTCCCTTCGCTAGACAGGCAGGCAAGGCGCTGATGGTCTCTCTTCCTGATTGCTCGACGTCAACATTTTGACAGCCTAATCCCTGACTGAGATTTTCTCAGATTCCGTTTCTCCATCAAGGAACTGTCACACATAATCGCCCCTTTGGAATCGCTCCACTTCCAGTGCGGCCCGGATAACAACTTCGCTATAGATATCCCTCAACTCGTCCTTATCCGGCAGGATTCGGGCCATGTTCATGAGTTCGTCTCGCTCAGCATCAACCCGTTCGACTGTGGGGCCGATTTCCCTTAACTTTACGAAAGGGTCTTCAAGCTGTTTCTGGTACAATTCAAGCGTGTCCAGAAAACGGCCTAAGCGATCACAGATTGCACGCCTTACTGCCATGGTGCAAAGGTCGTTTCTCATATCAAGGGGTTCCTTTATTTCAGCCACAGATTGTGCCGGGCGACCGGATGTCTTTTCAGAGACTTCCTTCAGAACAGCGCCGAATTCCTTCGAATCGGATTCCTTCCCGGCAGAGCTTATTTTGGCCGATCTAGCTATGACTACCTTGGTGATGTCTTCTATGTCCATTTCTCTTCACCTCTCCAGGGCTCTAATAATCCTATCGGCAGCCCCTGAGAAAACTTTAGCTGTAAAAGAAGAGGAGCAAATTCATTGCCAAGCAGCTATCATATTGATTTTAAAAGGAATATACTGGAACAAGAGTTACTAATGGGCACATTTTTCCCTTTAGTGAGTCCATGTATAACAAAAATTACCCTGGAAGGTGACTATTTTTCCGACTTCAGGAAGACTACCACTGCAACATCAGAATCATCCTGTGAAAAAATAAATCTCTCTCGCCTGGCCCCGCTCATTTTGCTGATTCTGAAGTCGTTTCCATGGGTTATGGAGGGGATCGTGAGAACACACGGGTAGCCGGAATCGCAGAAACGTGACTTAAGGTTTCCGCCCACCATATTACAAAGCTCTCCTATGACGTCGTTGATCTCATCAGGCCCCTGAACCTCTGAAAGATCTTCGCCCAGCATGGAGGCCGTTATGAACCTGGCAAAATCAGCCTTCATCTCAATGCAGACAACGCCTGAAGCATCACCGGCAAAGCCGACGCATCCCATGATTTTATCGCCTTCGAGGCCTTTTTCAGGGTCTTCCTCCCTGGTAGTAACATCGAGGGAAAGCATAGTGCTGAAGACTCCCTTTACCGCGTTTTTGACCATGGTGCCTAGGTCCAGACTCTCAATTCCGCCCATGCACAACTCCTCCTCAACGTAGAAGTCTTCCAGGGAAATGCAAAATCAAAAAAATGACTCCCGGCATAACCGAAGTCGCTTTCGAAGTTGATTATAGTAACCCCTTAGTCTCCGAGTCGCCAGTCTTCTCCTTCTTCTCCCCAACACTTTCCATGATGTTTTCTTCAGAATCCTTTTCTAAATGAATCTGTCCATCACGGATTACAGCGAGTAACGCGTCTATGTCATCCTGAGAAATTATCTGATCTGCCATATTAGTATCGTAAACCGCATATAAGCTAAGTTTGCATATTAACTACGAAGCCTTCTTCAACTCAAGAGAAAAGTTATCTATAGCCAAATCCGCCCGTATTATTCAGGCAAAATCTTCTTTCCGCTTTTCTCAGTTTTCTCGTAATGGCATATAAACTGCACTTTCTATTCGGTCAAGGTGAATCCGAGGAGGTGAGGTAATGAGCAACGTATTACGAGGCTGGCTGCAAATGGCAAAACCGGTTTATCCGGCTCTCGGCAAGAAAGGAATCAACTCAACAAGCAATGGATCACTCCGAAGAAAACAGATACCGAATAACGCGGGGTTCGACGCTGAACTCAAACGGTCGCTGGCCGGACTTGAAGCGGCAAAAATCTCATCCTCGCCATCATCCTCTCCTTTAAAGACATCCACCCAATCGGACTCAGTTGAGGCTTCTGAAAAATCATTCGAATACACCATCAAGAAAGGCGATACCCTGTGGGAACTGGCGATAAAGAGGTTTCATGTAAACCTGCAGGATCTAATCAGAGATAACAACATCAAGAACCCTGACAGAATTTATCCGGGGCAAAAGATAGTTGTTACGCTCCCTGAGATTCCTTCCTCGCAGGAGGTTACCGCAAGCTGGTATGGAGAGGACTACCACGGGAAGCCAATGGCCAATGGTGATCCCTTCGACATGAATGGGGCAACCATCGCCCACAAAGATGTGCCTCTCGGAACCAGGGTGGAACTCGAGAATCCCGAAACCGGCCAAAAGGTCAGCGCGGTTGTCACTGACCGCGGGCCATTTGTCGAGGGCAGGGATGTTGATCTTTCCTACGGGCTTGCCAGAAAATTGTCTCTCGTGAGGCAGGGGGTGGGCAAACTAATCATGCGGGTGATTTAAATAGGGGTCATCTCCCTTAAACCGGAAGACAACCCCCTGATCCTGATACCTTTTATGAGGCCTGCTGTGGCATGTGAACCGTAACCTGCGTGAAGGGTATAATCCAGTTATTCGCGTTGCAGGCATCCACACAGTACCTCTGAATCGCCCTTGTAAGCTCGTCGTATTTTGCAGCGGCCTTTCCGTTCATATCAGCCAGGACGGCCAGATCAAGAGATGACGCGCCTGCCTCCTTAAATTCCACCTTGATGGAAGAGATACTTTCTCCGAATCCCTCCTCGTTAAGCGCATCCGTTACAGCCCTGGAAATAACAGACGGTATTTCTTTTGTAATTATGGCCTGGTGGCCATAGTCAAGGCCAAAGGTTATATAGACACGATATCCTTGGGATAGATTCATAGGTGTCTGCGCAAGAAAATCCTCTGTTCTGTAGGTCACCAATGCTCCGCCGTTCCTTCTTAGCTTCACCGCCTCTGGAGTCTGGGCTATGATTTGGCCGTAACTCCCGTCTGAAAGCCTTACCCACTCCCCTTTGCGCGAAGGGAACCACTGCTCATTTTCCCATTTGGGCCTGGATCTCATATCAACCAGATCCTTTATATGAAGCCTTATGACGCCGCCCTCAAGATGGTTGTTTTCCAGCTCGGTATAGACGTTGATACTCTTAACTTCATAGGGAATCCCATTGTGAACCACGACCTCCCCTTCCCTTACCGGTCCGATATTGAGCATAAGGATCGCCTGATTCCAGTAACGGGGAAGAGCCTGTTTCGCAGCCCAGCAGAAACCGAGCACGAAGATGATCGCAAGGGAGAGAAGCACCCAGTCGCCGAAGAGATAGAGGACTCCCAGCAGGGTCAGGACTGAAAAAACAGCCGTGAATGCCAGATACATCACATCAAAGACCCTTACATAGACGGATCTGCCTTCCTGGTAAAACGGGGTTATTCTTCTAAGAATCCTGTGAAAATAGTGCAGGAAAACCCATACAAACGCAAAGGCCAGAACCGCTATCAGGAGGTTCTTCCCTCTGCTCTTGAACATTACCCGGGCCAGGTCGCTCACGGATTGGAAGAACGATCTTTTCTCCCCGATAAGCTGCTGCAACTTCTGGTTGGTTATGCTTCTCTGAGTCTTGACCTCCTGCTGTCTGTTCTGCCAGACCCTCATGGTGCCGTTCAGTTTCTGAGTGAGCTGCGGCGTACCTGCCTTGGGAAGTATGGAGATGAGGGTCTCCAATGCCTTATTGGCCTCCTGGAGCTGAGAGTCATATAATTCCAACTGGGCCCTCAGTCGCTCGATCTCCCTCGGACGAGAGGTCATTCCCTTCACTTCACGCATAACCGGGCCCAGAAGCTCCTTCAGCTCTTGTTTCCAGTCCAGTCCTTCCTTCTCTCCGGAATCCTTTTTCTTGGCCTCAGACCAGTCCACATCCGTGGCTACCTTTTCAAAGGATGCCTCCAGTTCCTTGAGACGTTCGCTAAGTCCGGCTATCTGAGACTTGAGTCCCTCTTCCCGACCTGTGGCTTCTGGAGATCTGAGGATCTTCTGCATGGCATCTATCTGCAGGGAAATATGACTTATGGATCTGAGAAGCTCTTCCAGATCCTCGGCCTTTGATGTTTGGATATCCTGATCCTGCGCGGCAAATATCTGAGCAGACCCGGCAATGAACCCAAATAGAAAGAAGACAAGCGCAAATCGCAAAATGCACTTAATTGAAGACCTGATCAACATCAACAAATTCACCTCCGAACAAAAATTAACCAACCTTATGACTACCACTTCTTCTCCACTGCCACCCCCGGGTAATAGAAGGCAAGTATCCCTTTATAAGAAGTATCCTTGCCCATAATGGCCGATCCCCACTGGGAATAGCCCACGCCATGGCCCCAGCCCCTTCCGTCAAATTCATACCTGTCGCCTTGTTTTCTGATATCCATCAATATCTCCGGCAGCTTGAGCGCCCTGCCAAGGGTGGTCCTGGTCCTGAAGACCTTGTCTCCATCCCTGGAGCGGATTCTCACCTTTACTATTCGTCCTGAGGGGCCTTTCTCAGCAGC
Source organism: Desulfatiglandaceae bacterium (assembly GCA_041753575.1). Taxonomy (GTDB): domain Bacteria; phylum Desulfobacterota; class DSM-4660; order Desulfatiglandales; family Desulfatiglandaceae; genus CG2-30-51-40. Next base: position 8,829 of record JBGSUA010000041.1, on the reverse strand, counting down.
TTCTATCTGCCTTATCTCCCTGGCCTTAATGCCGATTCTCCCAAGCGCGGTCTCTATTTCGGCGATTGTAAACTCCCTCTTCCAGGTCGCCATCTTGCCCTTAAGACTCTCAGGGTCAGGCCTTGCCGTCAGGTAGCTCTTATTGAGATTGAATACTTCCTTGGCGTCGGCGGTGTAGCCGCCGCTGTTCGCACTGAACATGGCGAGAATAGGCCTTTCCTGCTGCATAAGAACTTCACCTGATGATTCTATGACCGCCTTGGTGCTCTTGGTAGTTTCCCTCTCCATACCCTTGTAGGCCTGGTCGCCCTCGTCATCCACCAGGTCATAGCTCAAGTTTTCTCGGTGAAGCTTCTGGTAATATGCGTATGTCCTTGCCGCCACCGCCTGTGCCTTCAGGGTATCAAGCGGCCAGGAGGCATAAGATTCTGACGGCACAACGGAGAGAAGGTACTCCTCCATTTCAACCAGATTGATCACAAGGAGTTTGTCTTCACGCATTGAAGCAGAGATTCTTCCCCGCAGCTTCTTTTTCTTGCCGTCACAGGAAACGCTTATTGGTTTATCGCTTCTGAAAATAACTGTGGCTTGACCTGCCTGCCTTCCGTTCACACTAACCCGGTCCTTGCCAGGAGTTATGGTAAAGGTGTCCCTGCATCCAAAATCATCAGAGCAAACCTCCTTCCCGCTGAGGATAAGTTCAGAGGCGCCTCTTGAGATCCTTACCCTTAACACGGGCATTTCGGCGATCGACGCAGGAGTCGGTTTTATCGCGGGAGTTGGAATAGGAGTAGGAGTAGGAGTAGGAATAGGAGTAGGAGTTGGAATAGGAGTGGGAGTAACTGCCGGCTCGGGGATCGGCGTTGGTTTCGCAATGGCCTGTTCAGGCTCAGGAGGTGTTTTTACGGCTGGTGACGGTTCAGGCTTCATAGCTTTCTGCTCAGCCATAGCGGTCTGGGATGCAGCAGCTTGCGCCAGAGCGTCCCTCACCTTTTCCATAAGGACCTCTGCCTGAAACTGAAACCTGCCCGTCGGATACCTTGTATTGTAGGTCTTGAATGCCTCCGCGGCCTCTTCGAACCTGTTCAGTTCAAAAAAAAGCAGCCCCTCTCTGTAAAGGGCTATCTCCGCGCCCTCCGGAAAGTTTCTCCCCACCTCCTGATAGACCTTAAGGGCCTCTTCATCCGCGTCCAGAAAGGATGAAAGCAGAGTAGCCTTGGCAAGCATCGCGTCGGTCTTGGTCTTTCTAAGGGCGGTAACCTCAATCGCAGTGTGATAATTTTCCAGGGCCTCCAGGTACTTTCCCACATCAATCAGATAGCTCGCATAGTTTATATGCCATCTCGCGAGCTGCTCCTGCTCTACATCTATCTCCTGAGCCTGAGGCACGCCAGTGACTGAAGATATCACAAACAGGGCTACCACAATCCAGTTTTTCATGGCTAATCGCCCCTTTCCAGAAACTCCTTTTGCATTTTAAGGGCCGGGTCGTCAGGCGCGATCTTGATTGCGTCTTCCAGCACCTTTATGGCCTCCGCTTTTTCACCTTTGTTGCTAAGATACCTAATGTACATTTGATAAAGTCTTACTTCTTTGGGAAAGGTTTGTATGGCCTTTTTGAGAGTAGAGACAAGTTTGTCATCCTCACCAAGATTCATCTGCGTATATGCAAGGAACAAATAAGAATCCTTGTCCTCTTTTATTGACAGCGCCTGATTGAGTTTTTCCTCCGCCTTCTTAAAATCCCTTTTAGTAAAGGCCTCTATTCCCTGTTTTTTCGCCTCTCCGAAAAGGGCCTCCTTATCCGGGGGTGTTTCTTTGGGCAGTTCCCTTTTCGCCTCTTCCTTTTCCTTTACCGGCGGTTCGGTCTTCTCGGGGGTCTTTGCGGCCTCCTGCTTTACCGGCGGAGGCGCGGGCCTTTCCCTGAGGCTGTCCCTTAAGGCCTTGAGGCCTTGATCGTCCGGATTCAATTTGAGCGCCTTATCCAGAAGGACAATCGCCTCCTTGCTTTTTCCGGCCGCGGCCAATTGCCTTACATAGACCTGATAGAGCTTTGCCTCGTAAGGATAGGCCTTAATCCCTTTTTCAAGCGTAGCAGATAGGGCCTCTTCTTCCCCCAGACTCATCTGGGTGTATGCAAGGAAAAGATACACCTCCTTATCGTCTCTCAAGGCGGCGGCTTTGCTTAAGGATTCATGGGCCTCGCCGTATTTTCGAGTCTGGAAGGCCTTTATTCCTTCCTCCTTGTATTTTGTGAACTTCTGCTTCAGCTCTTCCGGGCTGACATCTTTATCATCTATAAGGACAATCCTTCTGCCCTGCGGCGCTGGAGCATCGAGAAGACTCTTAACGTTGATTTTCCCTTCCAATTTGAGGTCCTTGACAGCAGATGCCCCCAGGTAATTTCCGTCCAGCACGAGGCTCCTTGCAGTAACAATCTCCTTTTCGGTATTGCCGAAGATATTGTTATCCGCCAGATCAAGTGTTCCCCCCCTTAAATTGATACCCCTCCTATTTCCTGTTATGGTGCTCTTGATTATCTTTCCCTTTCCGCCTTCAATTACGGCCCCCTCGTCAAATCCCTTTATCTGGGCATCCTCGACCTCAAAGATGCAGTCGTCTCCCAGGAGCAGGCCGGCGCCCTTTGACCCTGATAATGATATAGAACGTACGGTCAAAGCAGACCCTTTTACATCAACACACTGGCTACAGCCGTTCATGCTTACATTGGAAAGCTCAATAATGGCCCCAGGCTCTCCTGAAATGCCCTTCCAGTCCTCACCTGTAAAAAGGACCCTCTCCTTTGCTTCACCGGAGACTACAAGGCTGCCCTTAACAGCCAGCCCGGCCCCTGCTGCCATTGTAAAACGGACCCCCGGTTCAACCTTGACTGTCTCTCCCACAGGTACTGTGGCAAGTGCATTGATCTTGTAAACCCCAGGTATTATCGTTCCCTGAATTACATCACCCAGGGTAACCTCGTCAAAGAAGGGCATAGTAGCCTTAATGGATTTTTTGGTTTGGGATTTGTTTCCCGCCTGATCCACAGACCTTATCCGATAATAGACGATTTTCCCCTGTGCAATGTCCTGATCCAGGTAAGTCTGCTCATTTGTGGATGTGATGGCGCTGAATTCGCCTACTGCCGTATCTCCTCTTTCAACCACGAAGCCCTTGATGTCTTCCGCCTTGGCAATAGACCACTTCAGCGTGATACCCTGCTTGCCGGCCTTGGCACTGACCTTGTCAGGACCCGAGGGAGGAACCCCGTCTATCTCTATGGCCCCTCCTGTTTCAAGCCATATCCTGGAGATCCCGCTCGGTTTTGCCATGTGTATGAAAATGGACTGATTTGCCGCCTTATCCCCCTCCTTTACCACATAGGATCCCCTGTAGGTTATGTCGTCCACGGAGGAAACAGGTATCTCTTTCCTGAAATCCCCAATGTCAAAGGAACAGGTGAGACCCTTTTCGCCTGTAATCTCAACATTTATCTCATCACCGACGGCGAAGAGCTTCTTATCAACATTGGTGACCACGGAGATCACTTCCGGCAGGGCCTGTGCTTTAGGGTTGTCAGGTATGAGTTGGGCCATTTTCCAACCCCAGTCGTAGGCAACAGTTCTCATGTTTTTTTTCTCAGCCTCATCCACCTTGTCCATGATGGCTTCGGCAACAGTTGCAGCCGCCCCCACAATACCAGTGGGAATCGCTATCTTTCTCCTTGAGCTGGACTCTGTCCAGGACCCTAATTCATTTCCTCTGAGATTCACCATCTTGACCTGGGCGTCTATGGAGTAGAGGTTAAAAGCTACAGCCGTAACCATGGATGCGGATAGTATGTTTGTGTAGATAACTCCTTCGGCGCTCAAAAGCTTGCATATCTCATCGGGCTTCATTTCCTGCCAGGGTTTCTTTGTGGATTTGAGCTTCTTGTCAATGAGTGCAAGGACCCTGGTCTCGTATCCCTTCCCGGAAAACTGGTTGTGAACCACACCTCTGACCAGTTCCGCAACAAATTTCCCGTTCTCGCTCTCAGGATCTATCTGAAGATCGCCGGATTCCGACTTGGCCATCGTAAAGCTTGCCGGAAGAACTGCTATGACGGCCGGGATATCCTTTTCCGCCACATAAGAAACCTGTCCCTTATCCACCTTCTTCGTGCATGAAAAAATGGCGATCAGGGCGAACAGGGAAACGACACATAAGATCAGCCTGAGAAAGCGCCGATTGATTCCAGATGACATCACGCCTCCTTTTTCACCAGAACCTTGTCTATCTCAAGGCTCCTGGTCAGTCCGAAACCGCTCTTTACCTGCCCTGATATCTTGAGACGCTTGTCTTTAAGCGTAAACTCACCCTTTCCCCAGGCGCTCATCAGAGGACCGTTTAGAGAAAATGAGTTGAAAACGAGCCTTCCTTTCTGGAGATTTGCCCGGGCCGACGCCCTGCTGAAATCAATACTGTCAATGCCGCTTGCATCCATACCCGCCACGCTAAGCATGTCAAGGAAGAAACTGAGGCGATAATCAAGATTGCCAAGTCTGTGGACCACGCATTTGTTCACCGTTATCATGAAATCGCCGTCAGCTTCCTTGAGCATGGACTCAGAATCCGTCCCCCTGGCAAAAAGGGTCGCTGAGAGAGACACCCTGCCCGTCAGGAATACCGGGAGCGTCTTTGAAAAGCAGGCAATAAGAGAGGTAAGATCAACATTTATGGCCTTTCCCTCCATCTGGGTCATAACGCTGCTTGGAGGTACCATCAGCGCTTCGAGAGACATATTCAGATCGCAAAGTGTTAGATTCCCTGTTACCACCGCCTTGTTATTTGCGAGCTTAACATCAAACTTGATGTCCTTGACCTGAGGAAAATCATTAAACTGGAACCTTCTCACCATGGCCTCGGCCGAGAAGTTCTTTCCGTTTATCATTCTCAGGTCAAAGGGTTTAGCCTTTTCCTCCTTTGTGGAAACGGCCTTGGGCTCCTCCTTCGATGCCTCCCTCGTTATCTGGAGGAGTTCAAGCTGGGCCTCGAGATCCAGTTTTTTTTTGTTGGGCTCCTGGGCCATGCCCTTGGCAAGCAAGGTCAGGGACGGGTTGGTGACCCCGAGATCGAATGTCAGCCTTTTCCCCACAGGTTTTTCCAGGCGCATATTCACTGTTGTTTCAAATGCCCTGAATTCCTTGGCGGAGGCCTTAAGCTCAAGACCCTTCATGTCCAGTGGGAATGAAACGCGGCCGCTTATGCTGCCGGTTCCCCCTGCCTCAGGGTCAACAGTGAATGAACCCACCTGCAGCGCGGGTTTCCCGTCCTTAATAGTAATCCTGGAGTCAAGTTCCTTTATTGTGAATTGCTGCTCTTCTCCCTTCTCCGAGGTTGCCTTCAGGACAAGACCGTTAGCCTTGATATCTAGGGCGCCGTTGACCTTATCGGGCGCCGCCTGATTCCCTGTCAGTGAAAGGGAGCTTACCTCAATATTCCCCTGGGCGGATAAGGCCTTCAGTTTTGCCTGGGCGAGAGCCTTATCAAGGGACTCTTTTGCCGCAGGATTATCAGCCATCCAACCGTAAATGGAACCGACATCCAGGATGGCCTGAGCTATTGCCACCTCAAAGGCCCCACCCTTTTTGAGCTGTAAATTAATACCCTTAATCTGAGTCTGATCCAGTGAGACTGATTCAAACGAGGCAGCGATCGCCTCTGTCTCCGGCGTCTTATCCATAGAGAGGTTTATTCCCTTGGATTGAATGGATTTTATCCGCGGGATCTTTCCTGCCAAGTCGTTATTCAGATATCCGAACTTGATAAGAAAATCTATTATTGACGATGGGTTAAATGTGCCTTCCGAGGCCTTCACCTTTATGATAAGCGGCGCCAATGACTCTATGAGAATATTCCCCGCGAATCTGAAACCCAGCTCTTCTATGACAGCGCTTTTTAGGTCAACGGAGATTCCCTGCTTTGTGTTTTCCATCTGTCCGGTTACGGCAATAGGAATGAGAAGCCCCTCCGGCCCCTTCAAGGAAAACACACCTTCATTAACCTGAATCCTTCTTGCAGGGATGGATGATGGAGAAAATGGCTCGGATTTGGCCGTACTTTCCTTTTTTCCGGCCTTCATAAGCGCATCGGCAATTACACTTGGTTCATCAAGTACCGCGTTCTTTAAAAAAATCTTACCGGAAAGAAGCTTGGTTATGTCAGGATAAAGCTTAAGAGTGGGAATTCTTACAGAGTTTCCTTTGTGATCCAGCGTAAGCCCCTTCACCTTGATCGCAGGTGGAAAATACTGTACATCAAGGTCTGCCATATCCAGCTCAAAACCCGCGAACTTGCCGGTTATCTCTTTCATATTGGCCTTGAGATACATGCCCGCGCCGACCATTGTGATGGCTATCGCGGCCACGCAACACACAACTATGATCAAAATCTTTTTCATCACAATACCCCCTGGTGCTAGATTACTGACATGGTCTCCAAAGGCACAGCCGCAGATGCGGGTAAGATTTTTCCGGAAGGGATCGAAACCCGATAAGCAAAAGAAACATCTCCTCCCCCGCAGTGGGGGAGGAGGCTGGGAACCTCTGTCCAGGAATCATGAATTGTGAAGGGGCAGGTCGGAATTGCCTTCTAACCGCCATTGCCTGTTGAGGCACAACGAAGCATGAAAATGCCGTATGTCATTCCGGACTCGCTCCGGAATCCAGGTCGTCATTCCGGCGCAGGCCGGAACAAGGACTGGATAGCGGCTCCCGGATCAAGGTCCGGGACAGGCTTCGCCGCCATGACTATCTATTTTCATGTAAATCCGATAGCCCCTTCTACGGTCTGTTCACACTCCTGTCAGACTACTTAAGCAGAAAGACTACCTTTGCCTGAGCAAGCATATTGCTCTTTTGATCATGGACATAGATGGCTGCCGCATCGTCAACTCCCACCTGCGCGTCGGTCAGCTTCACTACCGATTTGACCTTAAGCTCCATGGGGCTCTGGCAACCCCAGCTCTGCAAGAGGGCCTTGGCCTTCCCGACATCCGTGGTGAAACCGCCGCATCCTCTCTCCACAAGGATAGTACTTACAACCTTGGAGGGATCAAAAACGATCTCTTCCTTGTCGGTTACGATCCTGTTCACAAGGGCCGGCCTGAACTGGAAATCTCGCACATCAAGAATTAGTCCGTCATGCACCTTTACCAACTCTGAGGGCTTGGCGACCTCAGGAGGCGGAGCAGGCGCCTCGGTCTTCTTTTCAGCCTCTACTCCGGGTTTGGGAAGAGGCATGGGCGTAGCGTCCTTCTCTCCCGGAGCCTTCGTATCCACCGCCTTTGGAATCAAGGCAGGCTTATAGGCAGGTCTTTGTTCCGGCCAGAGCTGCTTGTCCTTCATAATGGGAAGGATGACATCGTAGAGTCCGCCTTTGCCCCTGATATTGAGGCGCATGCAAACCTCAGCGTATCCTTTGTCAGGATAATATGTGTCTCCGCACTGCACGGCTCCCCTTAAGAATCCCTCGACGGTAGTGGCCACGGCATCACTGTGCAGCATCCCGTCTTTGATTGTCGTAGCGCCGTAAAGATTTATCCCCTGGAGGATCTCAAGGAGCTTCCTCTGTGCCAAAACCTCCGCGGCTCTGACTGCCCTGTATCTGCTCTGGCCCTCCTCTGAGGCTCCCACTACCTGAATATATCCTTCCTCAAAGACTTTGATCGGGTCCTTTACAGTCTCCCAACCCCCCTGCGAGATGGCCAGGGGAACCATAGCCAGCACCATAAAGACTAACGCAACTGCTCCCACAATCTTTTTCATAATCTCTGCACTCCTTCCTTTAAGCTTAAAAACATTTGTCCTAAGTAGCGCGTTCGCTAATTGATATTCATGACGTTCCTCAATCGCATCACCGCTAAAAGAAGCTCTGCCCCATCCACGACGTCATGGGGTCTGAACGCGCCGCTCAGCTCAGGTTCCATCAAGCCCCTTGTGACAGAGGTCATCACCGCGTTAAACCATGCGGCGGAAGTCGGCACATCCGGATAGGGAGAAGAGCCCTGTCCTATGTACTTGGTAGCCAGGGTCTCATCGCCGCTTATCTTCATCATGAGGTCTTCAAGGACAAACGCAAGCTCAAGCCTTGTCATTGGTTTGTCAGGATAGAAAAGAAACGCCTTGGAGATCTGATCGTATATGGGTTCAAGCCCTCGGACCCTCCATTTGAGAGCAGTCATGATCTCCGCCTTAAAAAGGTGGTTGACCACATCAGCGGGTATGAATTCAGCCTTGGCTTCAGCCCTCGGGGCCGCGATCCTTCCGGCCATTACCTTGTCAAGGTGGACTTCGTCCACCAGAAGCGCCGCCACATCGCTCCTCACAACCCCATCCTTTACCGCGATCTTCTTACCCACATCTGTCAGCGTAAAGTTTGCCGAGGCCCTATTTATCTTTTGAACCTGCTTATAGAGCTTATTGGCTGGTTCATGCCACTTCCCTGGGGCAAGCGAGAGGACATCAGAAAGAGCTCCTTCAGCCTCCCTGAACTTATAGGCCTTGAAATAGGCTGCGCCCATGAAATAGTGGGCCGCCTCCTTGCCTTTATAGTAAGGCAGTTCCTCTGCCTTGACCTTGGATAGTTTTATGGCCTTCCTATGATATTTTTCTGCCTTCTCTATCCAGTTTTTCGGTCTCGCGTGCGTCCAGACCCTTATTCCTGTTACCATTCCGGAAAACTTCTGGGAATCTCCCTCGGCCTTATCCAAAGCCTTGTCGAGCCGGTCAACCGCTCTTTCAAGCTCCACGGCCTTATGCTCTTTGTCAGCTTCAGCTTCCGTCCTTA
>JBGSUA010000040.1:0-30508 GCA_041753575.1 Desulfatiglandaceae bacterium | reverse complement strand
CATGATCTGGTGGACTTCCTCAGGGTCCAGCTTCTCCGATAGGCTTGTAAAATCGGCCACATCCGCAAAAAGGACTGTCACGAGCTTCCGCTCGCCCTCAATAGCGCTACGGGTGGTGAGGATCCTATCGGCCAGGTGTTTGGGGGTATAGGATTGGGGCTTGGCGTAGTCCAAGGGGGGAGACGGTGTGATTTTCTGCAGGTCGTGGCCGCACTCATCGCAGAACTTGGTTCCCGGTGCTTGGGCATGTCCACACTGCGGGCAGGAGATTTCCAATTCATTCCCGCACTCTTTGCAGAATTTGGCCCCTTCTCGATTATCAAACCGACATTTCGGGCATTCCATATTGAGGACCTCCAGCCGACGTCGAGTTGGTCAGAATGTGATTTAGGGTGGACGGACAACAGGCTGCTTCCGGTCTTAGGTCAAGCGCCTTGCATGCGATGCTAACGAAAACGGGGAGAACCAACAATCCAAGTTATTTTTTCGAAATAGACTATCCTGAAATGCGACCTGACGTCAAGAGAAAGCCGATTTTTTTGCCGGCGCACAAAATGAATCCGTGACCAAGGCCTATGAATTCAGGCTACCGTCCAAAAGTGACCATATGGCGGAAACCAGGCTGCTTTCCGGTTTCATCTGAATATCTCAAAAATTCAGGACCACCTAAAATTACAGATATCTCGGTCAGGCTTTCTTAACCCAACTGTCTTTTGATATCAAATGGATAGAATATTATGAGAGCAGGAACACCCGCCTAGCTTTACCAGCCTGATTTTTCTATGTTCTGGCCCTGAGGATTCCAATTGACATAAAAGGGGGTTCGGTTGACAATGGTTCTTAGAGTCTAATGGTGAAAACCTGCGATATGCTTCTTTGAACCGGAGACTAGGATTACATAGGTCCCGACCCGAGATGTAGGGCGTCATGTTGAAATAGTGACTGAAAATGGTCATGTATTCGTGTGATCCTATCCGTTCTCCGACGGCCCTTTAGCCACGATCAGCAACCGGCTCATTCCAATCCATCTAAAGCCTCCATAGCTTTCTTCAGGTGGACTTCAGCTCCAATTTTTTTAAAAATATTAACAGCCTCCGCTATACATGTTCTGGCTTGGTCATTTCTTTTCCTGATCCGATACAAATTCCCCAAATCCATATATGCCGATCCTAAAATTCCTTTCGCTTCAAACCGCTTGGCACTTTCCACTGCTTTATTCAAAAACGTCTCCGCCTTTTTTGAGGCAAAAGGGAGATTCTTTGCCAGAAATCCAATGTTTTTTATTACCGATAAGTTCCCCGGCCTTTCGCCGTAGGGCATTTGAAAATAGAGGTTTCCCAACATGTACTCTGAGAGGGCGATGCCGTAACCCCATTTTTTTCCATGCAGGAATTACGAGCGTCTTCTATCATTTTCAATCCTCGCGATATCTCACCCCTGTTGATTGTAATAATCCCTAAATCGGAATGAACCATTCTTCCATCCAAACATAGGGACAAATGCCAGTTTCTATAGTGCAGCCAAAACCTCCTGCGTCTTGCCGAGCCAATAATCCATCCCCATCTCCTGAAACATCTCTTCGGCCCTTTTCAGTTTCTCGATGGCCGCCTCTTTTTGGCCTGAGTCAGCATAAATCTCTCCCATCCGGAGGAGACCCACAGCGTAATAGGGCCTTATCTGGAGTTCATCGGCCAGGCTTAACCCCTGTTGGATAAATTCCAGCGTCTTTTCAAAGTTCATTCGGTCTATGGCCGCAGTAACTCTTCCCAGATCGATCATGGCTGCGGCCAGAAAAAACTTTTCATTATTCTTTCGACAAAGATCCACGGCCTGTTCTGCATGGAGCAATGCCTTGTCAAGATTGCCTAATTCCAGATGGATCTCGCTCAGCACAAGGTGAATGCTTCCCAAGAAAAATGGCGTGCCGAGGTCGGTGTGCAGCTTGAGACCCTTCTCCGCGCATTGGAGGGCCGTGTCCATTTGCCCTGAGAATAGATAGGCCCATCCCAACCAGGCCCATACCGGTCCCATGAATATGGCGAATTGGATCTTCTCCATGTAATCAACGGCCGAACGATAATGCGCTATTTGGTTTTCCGCGTCACCTTTGAAGAAATAAAACGAGCCCGCAAGCATCTCGATAAGGGCAAGGCTGAACAGGTTGTTCAGGTCACGAGCAAAGCAGAGACCTTTGTCGATGACGGTTTGCCCTTCGGCAAACCTCCCCATGGCCCCGAGGCTCTGTCCGTAATACCCGAGCAGGATGGAATAGGGGTTCGAAGGGCGGCCGAACATCCCATCTTGGGTATTTGTCTTTTCAATGAGATCAATAACCTTTGGCGCAACCTCGCATACTCTGTAGAAGTTGCCTTCAATCGCATAAGCAGAAATCAGGTCTGATGTTGCCGGAACAATGATTTCAACCTCCTCTGTCAGCCCGGACGCTCCCAGTCCCCTTTCAATATACGCTCTCCCCTTCACAGGATCACCGCCCCTTGTGAGGTAGTAGATACCCAGATGGCTCTGGAAGTGGGCCAGGGCCTTTCGATCCTCTAAGTCGTGCGCCAGCGTTTCCCCCTCTTCCAAGAATTTGAGGGAGCCTTCGCGATGACCAAGGATTCTTATCGGGTAGGCCATGGGCTGTAGAATATCGAGAAGACCCCGCCGGTTGTCTGGAGTGGCGGGTTGATTGCGAAGCAGGGTGACGGCCTCTTGGTAAAACCTGAACGCCTCTGATGTGGAGAAATGGTTCCTTGCCTTGTCGCCCGAAAGCTTCAGGTAGTGAATGGCCTTTGAAAGGTCTTCACTCCTCGAATAGTGGTAGGCCAGCACCTCGTAGTATTCCTCTAAGCTGGAGGCATAGATCTCCTCGATGGCAGAACCGATCCTCTTGTGGATCTCTTTCCGCCGGGTTGAAAGGAGGCTGTTATAGGTCACCTCCTGGGTGAGGGCGTGTTTGAAGATGTATTCGAGTTCCGGAAAGAGGCTCTTCTCATAGATAAACTCAAGTCCCTGGAGATTCAGGAGCTGAGACTTCAGATCTTCTCTCATGCCGCTGATGGCCTGCAGGATGCGGAAGGCAAACTCCCTCCCGATCACCGAGGCCACCTGCATGATCTTCTTTAGATCCTCCTCCAGCCGGTCGATGCGGGCCGCGATGATCCCCTGGATGGTGTCGGGCACCTGGAGATCCAATGGCGTCACGGCAAGGACAAACTGTTTGTCCTTCATTTGAATGGACCCATTCTCCAGGAGCGAATGGGTCAACTCCTCCATGAACAGGGGATTGCCGGCCGCCCGGTTCAGGATCAGGCTGGTGAGCTCAGGCGCGGTCTCTCCCCCTTCAAGGATGGCCTTCACCAGCTCCGCGCTGGACTTCAGGGTGAGTTGATCCAACCCGATCCGGTTGAAGTAGGACTTGCCTCCCCAGCGGTGGGTGTATTCCTGACGGTGGAGGAGGATCAGCATGACCTTGACGTTGGCAAGCCCGCCGATGAAATAGTCCAGGAATTCCTCAGTGCTCTTGTCTATCCAGTGGAGATCCTCTATGGCGATGACAAGGGGTCGTTCCTGGCCTCCCCCTGACGATCAAATCCCTAAGGGCCTAAAAGGCCTTTTCCCTCCTCTCTTTGGGCTGGAGCTGGAGATAGGCTTCATCTTCAACCCTGAGCGACAGGAGGTCCTGGATCGGCGGCAAGACCCCCTGGAGCTTCTCGTCGAGCTCCATGATCTTTTCCTTCACTCGCTTTCTGATGGCGACCTCCCGCTCACCCTCCCGAATTTCAAAGTACGACCTCAGGATATCGAGGATGGGAAGAAAGGGCATGGCGGCCCCGAAGTGGATGCACCGACCCTCGAGGGAGCTGAATTCCCCCTTGGGAAGGCGGTTTCTGAACTCGAAAAGGAGCCTCGATTTCCCCACCCCCGCTTCTCCCACAACTCCCACCGCCTGACCTGTGCCGCTCTTGACCTTTTCGTAGGCCTCCATGAGGGCGGCCATGGAGTTTTGCCGGCCCACGAACTTCGTTAGACCTCTTGCGACGGCCGCCTCCAGCCGGGTTGCCGCGCCGCCGGGCTTGAGAAGTTCAAAGGCCTCCTGGGGCTTCTCCTTGCCCTTGACCTCCAATTTACCCAGCGACCTCAAATTAAAGTAGTCCTTCACCAGGCTGTGCGTGTGCTTCGAGAGAAGCACGGCCCCTGGCTGGGCCAGCCCCTGCATGCGGGAGGCCAGGTTGGTCGTGTCTCCCACGGCCGTGTAGTCCATCCGAAGGTCGTCTCCGATGGCGCCGACAATCACCGGTCCTGAGTTGACCCCTATGCGCATCTTGAACTCAACACCGAAGTCCTTGGTGACCTTGTTTCCGTATTCCCCCATGGCCTTCTGTATCGAAAGGGCGGCATGACAGGCACGACTACCATGGTCTTCATGGGCCACCGGGGCGCCGAAGAGTGCCATCACCCCGTCGCCGGTAAATTGATTGATCGTTCCCTCATAACGGTGGATCTCATCCATCAGGATCTTGAAGTACCCATCCATGATCTGGTGCACTTCTTCAGGATCCAGGTTCTCCGAGAAACCCGTAAAATCGGCCACATCCGCAAACATCACCGTCACGAGCTTCCGCTCACCCTCAATGGCGCTGCGGGTGGTGAGAATCTTATCGGCCAGGTGTTTGGGGGTGTAGGAGTGGGGCTGATCGTATTTGATTGGAGGAGCTTCCGGGGTCGCTGTAAGAGAACCTCCACATTTACCACAGAAAAGGAAATCGGACGGGTTTGCAAACTGGCATTCGGGGCATATCCTCTGCAGCTTCTCCCCACATTTGCCGCAGAATGCCATCCCCTCTGGATTCTCAAACTGACAGGATGAGCACTTCATGTTCCATCCCCCATATCGGTCTTTGACCGCAACCTAAACAGCCTGAATATCAGTCCTGAGATGTTTACCCCTTCGAAACTGTTGGACGCCTTATTCTTCCCATGCAATCGGGTTGAGGTTATATGGCAACTGCATACGACGCTGTTTGATATGCATGCAGTCTCTCCCTTCCTTTGATGCAGTGCTAAGATTTCCTTTATCGAAGTCCAATTTTATGAAGGGATGCGACCATTCGCTCCACAAATTTGGAATCCATCGTCGGCGCTGTCTGCCGAAAGATACCCAGAGAATAATCAGGACTGATCCGCAGCACCTCCTTGACTTCAGCCCTCACCTCCGCTGCTTTTCCCAATTCGGCATATACGCCTGCAAGGAGAAGGTGAAACACCATAAAGTCAGGATTGCGGATGAGCTACCTTTTGCAGGTTTGAATGGCCTCATCCAATCAATCGGTTTGCAGGTACGCAATCCCTAGGGGAAAGAAGTACCAGGTCTGATGATGCGGGTTCAGGCGCATTGTCTGCTTTATGCGGTCGCTGATACACAGATGCCCCCTCCTTCAGCCAGCCTTGCTGCAATGTTAACCCCATCCCCATACAACGTGTCTCCCTCTTCGATAACATCCCCCAGATTCACACCCATACGAAAGATCATTTTTCGGTGTTCCGGCAGAGGGGCGTTTTCTTTTCCCAGCTCCTTCTGGATCGTTACTGCACGCTCCACAGCGTCCACGATACTGGAGAACTCTGCCTGCACATTGTCCCCTCGGGCATCCACAATTCGGCCGTTTCGGTTGTTGATTTGGTTGGCCATCAACTCCCGGTATTCCGTAATGGTCTGAACGGTGGTTTCTTCGTCGTCTTCCATGAGACGGCTGTAACCCTTGACATCAGCGATCAGGATAGCCGCCAGTTTTCGTTTGGTTCGCGCCAGACTCATAGGTGCGCCCTTTGAAACACAGAGGCCTCCGAGAGGATATAGATATCCACTGGAGGCCCAAATTTCCCATCATCCAGGGACGTGAATCCATGATTACCTCTGAAGGTTGGGGTTATACGGTGGGTTGCCTTTATCACGTTGGGTAAATAGATTCATTTAAATTAGACCCCAAAAAATAATAGGTGTCAACTGCATTGAGGGCAAATCTGGATATTCGATATTACTTCGACGGGACGAACAGAGAGCTGAGGGTTGAGACACCGGAGGGGGCGCAGAAAAAAAGAGAAAAGCCAAAAGAAGTTTTGGGATACTGCTTTGCCGCCCTTCTCAGTGGTAAGTTTTTGAAGGGGTGCGTGGCAAACGGGAACATGGTCTTTTAGTGCGGTAGGGCGCTGCTCTATTTGCAATCATTCGATACCGGGTAAAATGACCTCTGAGGGCCAATAGGGTGATACTATTATATTAGCTATATCAATATGTTTTATCATACGACGATTTGACAACCGCCCCCCTTTGCTGCTATTATCCCTCTGGTTGCCAAAGAAAAACCTCCTCTGCTTCGACTTCGAAAGGGCCGTATCAAGAAGGTATGAGAAGGTATTGGAAAAGATAACAAAGCGGGATATCATTCTTAAGTATGGGGCGCTTATCGAGTAGAGATTCCCCCTGCTCTCTAGCACCGCCTATCCCGTTACAGACTCAGTGGCACCACTATTGGTCAATAATTTTTTCCTTCGGCGACAATTATAATCCCCCCTCTGCCGAATTCGCTATGTCGAATATCCAGATAATCCCGGATGGGATTGACTAGAGTGTTGATTTTATGTAGTTTGCAAAAGTGGGTTTAACCCTTGCGCCTTCAGGTTGGAGCCAAGTCTAGCTCGATGTTTAAAAAGCTAAATCTATTAAGCGAGGGATAAATATATTATGCCTATATATGAATTTTATTGCTTCAACTGTCATAAAATATACAATTTTTTTTCCGGTAGCGTAAATACAGAAAAACGCCCTGCCTGCCCAAAATGTGGGAGACCTGATCTTGAAAGACATCTTTCCCTCTTTTCAAGCCCGAAGAAAAGAGGCGAAAAGGAGGATTCATCCCTTCCCAATCTCGACGAAGCCAAGATGGAAAAGGCCATGGGAGCTCTTGCTCAGGAGGCGGAAGGCCTTGATGAAAATGATCCCAGGCAGGCGGCAAATCTAATGCGCCGCCTTACGGAGATGACAGGGTTGAAGCTGGGTGGGGGTATGGAAGATGCGCTAAAAAGGATGGAGGCAGGTGAGGATCCGGAGCAGATAGAGGCTGAAATGGGCGACATACTGGAGTCAGAGGAACCCTTTGAACTGCAATCTGCGGGTAAGACGGGCCGTTGGGCGCTGCCGCCTATTGTTGATGATACCCTGTACGAATTATAATTGTATAATTGAGACGAGGTAACAACTCACGTAGATAGGCTGCAGGTTACTAAATTGTAGGGCTGTAGGTATATGCCAAACGCAATGACTAACAGCCTATCACTGGCTAATAACCTGAACGATTACCAGACGAGAATATAATTTATAAGTAATCGGACACGTACATTTCAGCTTCTGGCTCTGAGGTCAACCAGCTCCACCTGGCCCCACGCTACCATTTGCTCCCCAATGATGCCGACCCCTCCAGAAAGAGCCCCTAATTGATCCGCCATAGAAGGTAGAGCTTGTAGATCCTGAAAATTATTTATTCGGTTTGCCAATGCTGTTGCTGCCCCGTCTGCAATACATGCTGAAGGCGCCACAACACATACCGCGTCGGCCTTGCCATAACTCAGTGAGTGACCTACAGTGCCTGATGAAGTGCAAACTCCTGCAGGCATCTGTTGCGGTCGTATCTTGAGCCCTATCATGCCGCTTAAAGGTGAAGAGCCTGCGAGGATCGCGACCGTACAAGGTCTTCCAAGTGACATAAAGACATCGCCGCCGTTTTCGACAATTACCTGATCACTTAACTTCAACAATCCCTTTCCCACGAACTCGGCAATAGCTCCGGCTACTGAAGCCATCGGTCCAATACCGAGCCTGGATGTTGCATCCACCATTGCCTTTACCACGCTCGGGGCAAAGGGATCTCTTCTCCAGGGGATTAGAGTTTTAAGAAAGGCGGGATAAGTCGTTATGTAGGCTTCTATTTCTCTCCGGCATTCCAGGGTGAGTTCTAGGGCTACTTCGCTAAGATCTTCCCCCGCACTTATCCATAGGTCTGTCTCCCTGACAGCTACCGGAAAAGAGATCATTCCATCGGGTTTGATACTCAGCCTGTAAGACCTTCTTGAATCTCCGTATAAATCGGTCCTATCTGCGCAATTTTTATCCATGCGAAATTTCGGGTCGTTTTCTCACTGGATCGGAGCCAGGTCGGAAACGATTGCGGTAACGACTCTTTAAAAGGGCCATAGACATGAAGAGCCTGATTTCTTCATCTCTTTCGAGCACATTTTTAGCTGCGATGCGTAGGATTTTGACCTGGCGTCAACCTTCCTGGCAATTTGCATAAGCCAGGCCTTTGATTTATAGGTTCCTGCATTGTACCCGCCTTGTCCTTCATGGTAAGCCAGATAGAGCGAGTAGGCGTCCGTCTTTTTTATGCCGCATCTTACCGAGCTTTGTTGGCAGTACCAGCCAACAAAATCAATGGAATCGCCGAAGTCAGTCCTCTTTGCCCAATTCCTCCTACTGCTTTCTCGGTATCTGTCCCACGTGCCATCAAGAGCCTGAGAGTAGCCATAGGCGGTTGATGGCCTTGAGCCTGGGAATATCCAAAGACAGCCCCCTGTCTTCGGTGGTCTTGCCTTTGGATCAAAGGATGACTCCTGCTCTATTATTGCCATCATCGCTGGGATAGATACTCCCCATCTGCCTTGAGAATGGATCGCGCTATCATGCCATGAAGGATTATCCGCGAAGATCTGGCAAAGATCATCTCTGTTTCCGACATATCTGCTGCCGGTTCCGCAACCGGCTGCGAAGAAGAGCAAGATTGCGATTATTAAGAGCAGCTCTCTTCTATTCCCATTCAATAGTGCTCGGGGGCTTGGATGAAATGTCGTAAACAACACGGTTCACGCCTTTAACGCTGTTAATGATTCTATTGGAGATAGTAGCCAGAATGCTATAAGGGAGCCGTGACCAATCCGCGGTCATGGCGTCCACGCTGTCAACTACACGCAAGGCTATGACGTTTTCATAGGTTCGCTCGTCGCCCATAACTCCCACGGTCTTTACCGGCAACAGCACCGCGAAAGACTGCCAGACCTTTTCGTAGAGCGAGGCGGCCCTCATCTCTTCAAGGACTATTGCATCTGCCTCCCTGAGGATATCCAGCCTTCTTGAACTAACTTCACCAAGTATTCGCACGGCCAATCCAGGGCCTGGGAAAGGCTGTCTCATGACCAGGTCCCTTGGCAGATCAAGCTCAAGTCCAACCTGCCTTACCTCGTCTTTGAAAAGCTCCCTTAGAGGCTCTATAAGTTCAAACCGCATGTTTTCAGGGAGCCCTCCCACGTTGTGGTGACTCTTTATTGTCGCCGAAGGCCCCTTGAAGGATACGCTCTCGATTACATCCGGATAGAGTGTGCCCTGAGCAAGATACCTTGCGCTTCCTAACTCAAGGGCAGCCTTTTCAAAAACCTTAATGAACTCCCTTCCTATAATTTTTCGTTTCTGCTCAGGATCGGTGACGCCTTCCAGGACGCACAGGAAGTGATTTGACGCATCAACCAGACGGACGTCTATTCCGAAAAGCCCTTGCAGGAGCTTCATTACCTCAAGAGATTCTCCTTTTCTGAGCAGCCCGTTGTCAACAAATATGCAGGAGAGTTGTGTTCCAACAGCCCTGTGGAGAAGCACTGCAGTGACAGACGAGTCAACTCCGCCTGAGATGCCGCATATCACCTTGTCGCTTCCTATCTTTTCCCTTAATGAAGAGATGCTCTTCTTAACAAAAGAACTCATGGTCCAGGTGGCGCTGCATTCACATATCCCGAAAAGGAAATTCCTTATGATTCTGTTTCCCTCCGGAGTATGGACCACTTCAGGATGGAACTGGAGGCCGTAAATCTTTCGTTTCTTGTCGGCCATTGCGGCAACCGGACTGTTTTTACTAGTGGCCAGGATCTCGAAGCCCTCAGGCATCTTTTCCACCCTGTCTCCGTGGCTCATCCACACCTTCATTGACCTTTCCTCCCCAAGGTCTGCAAAAAGGTCAATACTATCCTGTATCAGGATTCCAGCGCTGCCATACTCCCTGTCAAGCGCCCTTGACACTGTTCCCCCAAGGCTCTGCGTAATGAATTGCATACCGTAACAGATACCAAGCAGAGGCACTCCCAGATCAGTAAGCCGGGGGTCGGCCTTCGGAGCGTCCGGATCATATATGCTTGAGGGACCGCCGGAAAGGATGATTCCCTTCGCGGAAAATGCCCTTATCTGAGTGATAGTCATGTTGAAGGGATGAATCTCACAATACACCTGGGCCTCTCTGACCCTCCTAGCTATTAATTGTGTGTATTGTGATCCGAAATCGAGGACCAGTATCCGGTCTTTTGTCTGAAAACTTGGCATCTAAATTGTCACCTACTCCACGCGATAGTTTGGAGCCTCTTTGATTATGATTACATCGTGGACATGACTTTCTCTCAAGCCTGCGGACGTTATCTGCATGAAGCGCGCATCCTTTTGAAGTTCTGAAATACTCCGACACCCAAGGTATCCCATGCCTGCCTTTAGTCCGCCTACTAACTGATAGATGGTATCAGCCAAAGGCCCACGGAATGGCACCCGCCCTACAATCCCTTCCGGAACCATTTTCTTCTCAAGCTCTGCTGAATCCTGGAAATACCTGTCCCTGCTTCCTTCCCTCATGGCTTCAACCGAGCCCATTCCTCTATAGACCTTGTAGGATCTGCCCTGATAGAGGATGGTTTCTCCGGGACTCTCTTCAGTTCCGGCAAAGAGGCTTCCTATCATAACCGATGCAGCTCCTCCAGCCAGCGCCTTTGTTATATCGCCTGAATATTTAATCCCCCCGTCGGCTATTATTGGAATCCCTGCCTTTATTGCCTCATTTGAGCATTCCATAATTGCAGTCATCTGGGGAACCCCTACGCCTGCGACCACACGCGTGGTACATATTGATCCAGGCCCCACTCCTACCTTTACTGCGTCTACCCCGGCCTCTATGAGCGCTCTGGTTCCCTCCTTGGTGGCCACATTACCAGCCACAAGTTCAAGATCAGGATAAAATTTTCTTATGTCACGGATTGACTGCAAGACCCTTTCTGAGTGCCCATGCGCCGTGTCAAGCACCACTACATCCACAGAAGCAGACACAAGCGCTTCCAGCCGTTCATGCATATCCTGTCCGACGCCCAATCCGGCGCCGACCCTCAGACGGCCGAGCGAGTCCTTGCACGCATACGGATACTTTTTTATCTTTTCAATGTCCTTAATGGTGATAAGACCCCTGAGCTTTCCCTCTTGGTCCACCACAAGGAGCTTTTCAATACGCCTCTTGTGGAGTATTGCCTTTGACTCCTCAAGGGTTATACCCATCCTCGCAGTGGCCAGATTCTCCTTGGTCATAACAGCGCTGACAGGCTGTTCCAAATTGTTTTCGAACCTTAGATCTCTGTTGGTTATGATGCCGAGAAGATTTCCCTCCTCCACTACTGGGACACCGGAGATCTTGTATCGCTCCATTATCTCAAGAACCTCTGATATCTTTCGCGATGGCCCTATCGTTATCGGATCCACTATCATGCCGCTCTCTGACTTTTTGACCTTCTCAACTTCCAACGCCTGCTTTTCTACCGGCATATTCTTGTGGATGAATCCCACTCCGCCCTGTCTGGCTATGGTAATGGCCGTATCTGCCTCAGTAACAGTATCCATAGCTGCGCTCACCAGAGGTATGCTTAGCGATATGTTCCTGGAAAGCCTCGTGCCGACATCAACTTCTGCCGGCAACACCTTGGAATGGGCGGGAATAAGTAGAAGATCATCAAACGTCAGGCCGTAGGTAATCGAATTATCGTTCATCTTGTTTCCCTCCATGGGATTCCAGTACAAGTCCATCAAGAAGATCAGACATACTTACACGCATAGTCTTCTTGCCTAACCAGCGTAAAAGCGTGGATACAATGGCAGCTCCTGCGACTATCACTTCAGCCCTTGGCGCATCAAGGCCTTTATGTAAGATTCGCTTTTCAAGTCCCATCGAAGCGAGCTCCTCCAGTATCGAATCAACATTGTTTCTCTCCAGCAGAAGACCATTGACGGATTCCTTATTTATTTCCGAAATATTAAGACCTTTGTTCAAACAAGCAAGTGTCAGGACCGTTCCTCCTGTTCCAATAACGCGCGAGGCTCGGCTCTTGCCCAATTCCAGATGTCCAAGGCCCTTTGACATGCACTCGACAACATAACTCTCGATCAACTCCATTGATCCCTTGTCGGGGGGGTCAGTATGAATAAACTTTTTTGTCAGTCTCATTGCACCAATCGGGAGCGACGCAATTTCACTTTTTCCTTCTGCGCAAAAATAAAATTCGGTGGAGCCTCCCCCAAGATCAAACACAACAAAAGGATCATGGCCCAGGCCAAGGGCGCTTGCCGCGCCTTTTGCCGAGAGTGTGGCCTCCTCTTCACCGTTGAGAGTCTCTATTTTCATTCCTGTTCTATCAAGCACTGCTCCCAGAAACTCCTCTCTATTTGATGCCTCCCTCAATATCCCGGTTCCAACAGCGCGTAGTGCCGCGACATCAAATCTGGATATAATCTCCTTGAAAGACCTTATCGCTGAAACTGTGCGCTCCAGGGCTTCATCACTCAAAACCACCTTTCCATTTACGCTCCATGCCTCGCCAAGTTTGATATAGCTTCTCGATCTGGTAATGTCGCTAATGTGCATTGATGGAGTATCAATTCTGGCGACCAGAAGTCGAGCGGTATAGGTACCAATGTCAATGGCCGCGAAGATATTTTTCATAGGGGTCAAATACCTATCAGACAAGGAAGGCAATTTCAAGGCAAAAGGGCAGGACAAAGGCTTGGCGATGGTCAACCGCACTAAACCCGGTCTTAACTCCTTACACATTGACTATGCCGAATGCCGGTTCGCTGATATGCGTCCCCTTGCACCTGGGGCAATGTCCCGGCCTGCTGAAACGGCTCCTTTCCCTGAAAAGAAAACCACAATCGAGGCATTGAGGCTCCTTAACACTGAGACTATTACCTTTAGCGGACAGGCTCTTTGCTATGTGCGGGAGGTGTTGAATAACGTCTCTCTCAGTGATGCTAACGCTTTTCGAGATCTCTTTAGCGGTCAGATGGTCGTATTTGAGAATCTCAATAATTCGCTGCCTTATGGTAACTGCACGGTGGGCATTCACCCTGTTGTCAATGTTACTGTCGGCCAAGCAATTCCCTGATAAAAAGGTCCGATCTTTCTTTCCTTTCACCAATATCCAGTTTAGAATAAGTTTCTATAATTGGCCATAATTTAGCATGTTTTGTAATTAAATTATTTCTGAATTGCAGGAAGTACCTTTCAAAGGCAATGAGGCTCCTGGTGTCCTCAAAAAAGGAGCCGAAACCCAAGGAGGCATTGAGTCTGGTCTCATAAACGCTTCTTCCGTCATTGCTGAAGATCAGCTCTGAATTCCCGCTGTCATTAGACTTGATCTCGAATATGCCTCCTACCAGCGCAGCGCTTGCGGACAGTTGGAGCTGGTTGAGTATGGCGAGAAGAAGGTTAGGGCCGGTTGCCATCTGGTCAAGACCGGCAAGCTGTCCCATAATCTCAGGATTGTAAAGGAGGATCAGTTCTTCAACTCTCCACTCCCTTATTCCTCGCTCAGATAATGGGTGAGAGTTATCCAGTCTTATCTCTGCCTCTTTTCCGTCAAATACGGAATCTACTGCCTTATCTACCGCCTCCTCAGTAAGCTGGAGTTCCGATTTTATAGAGCCTCCATGTTCCTTAATCTTTTCAACCTGTTGAGTTCTTGCCTGCATGACCCTCTCGTGATATGGAACTTTGAGTTTATTCCAATTTAGAGCAGACTTGGGTGTTCCACATCCACTGAGCAGAGATACTGCAATACAAATTGAAAAGAGTAGCCTCATCTTCTGATCCTTCTCCTTGGGGTTTGTGAGGTAAATTATTCCGGGACTAAATCTGCCAGGATTTATTACCACCGCATGCCGGTTATTTCAAGTCATCTGTTCTAGTACTGGTGCTTTATGAGGGGGCTGTTCCCGAATTCACTTACAAGATCATTTCTTGGAGCGTGCTTGATTTATAGACAATTGACATATAGACTTACGATGCCGATATACGATATGGAAAAGCAATCCTCACACAAATCACTGTTCAGATGGTATGACCCTCCCCTCCTCTGGGGGCTGCCGCCCCTCGTAGCGGCTCTAGTAAGGCTTTTTATGGGATCATGCAAGGTAATCGCGACAGAGGGCCTGGAGCGTCATAATGAGACCCTTAAAAGCTCCGGGGGCAAGGCTGTTTATGTAACCTGGCATCAGAGGATGGCTTACCATTTCTATTATGGCGGCTTTCGAGGCCTTTCCCTCATGGTGAGCCAGAGCAGAGACGGAGAATACGCCGCAAGGCTTGCATCCAAACTGGGCTTTGGATGTGTTCGCGGCTCTTCCACCCTGGGCGGTGTGGAGGCGCTTAGGGCGATGATAAAGCTCACAAAAGATGGACATTTGAGCGGCATGCTGGCAGACGGCCCTCAAGGCCCCGCCCGTGTGGCAAAGATAGGGGCTCTGGCAATTGCAAGAACTGCCGGGATACCGCTGATAGGTGTGCTCTGGGGGGCGGATCGCTGCTGGGTTCTTAATTCATGGGACCGATATCTCATACCGAAGCCTTTTGCAAATATAGCCATCTACTATTCACCCCCGGTATGGGTACCACAGGGGACCAGGGGAGATGAGCTTGAATCGTGCCGCCGACGTTTGGAAGATGAATTAAACAGGGGAACCACTTGGTGTGACAGCTTCTTTGGCAAGGAGAGGCCGTGGAGGAAGGTCAAGACAGGCGATATACCGGAAATAGGCCCAATATCAATTCAATAAAACTATAGTTTAATCTCCTTTCTTAGATCATTATCATAGTAGCGGTCTAGGATCTTAACCGCCTCTGTCACCTCGCCGGCATCGGTTTGCGGGACCTTGACATGAAGCCTGACCAAGAGATCGCCTTTTTTCTTTGTCTTGATATTGGGGGCTCCTTTTCCCTTCAAACGCAGGACCTGCCCACCCTGGCTCTTTGGCGGAATCTTGAGGTTAATGGGGCCTTCAATGGTAGGAATAGCAACATTGCCTCCGGCAACAGCCTCTCCCACAGTGATTGGTAGATCCATAAAAAGGTTGTCCCCTTCCCTTCTGAGAAAGTGATGCGGGCTTATTTTTATTAACAGGTATAGATCACCCTCCGGCCCCCCTCCAATCCCAGGCCCTCCCTTCCCCGCCACCCTCACCCTGGAGCCTTCTTTCACTCCCTGAGGAATACTCACTCTAATGGTCTCAGTCCCAAGTCCCTTGCCTGATCCACCGCATTGAAGACACGGCCTTCCCACAACACCATGTCCGCCGCATTTGCTGCAAGGTCTTGTAAAATGCATGGGACCCTTTCCAATCTCTATCCTGCCGGAGCCGCCGCATGTAGGGCATGTTGTCATCTGGGAGGATGGGTCGCTACCTGAGCCGTGGCACTTTGAGCAGGACGTTTCTTTTTGAATAGTCAGTTCGGTCTCAACGCCCCTGATGGATGAGACAAAATCTATAGTGATTTCATGCTCAATATCGCTCCCCTTTGCGCTTGCCGGCCCGGCAAAACCTCCGCGTCCCTGGCCGAAGCCGAAGATATCACCGAATACATCTTCATAGCTTTGGTATCTTCCAAATCCTTGGGATTCGGCTGTACCCTCATGATAACTGCGCCATTTCATGGCCTCTCTAACTTTCTCAGCATCAAAGCCGGTTTTCAGGGCATCCTCTCCGAATTCGTCGTAGAGTTTTCTTTTTTTTTCATTGCCCAAGACGTCATAGGCGTTAGAGATCAGCTTGAACTTTTCCTCGGCCTCCTTGCTTCCAGGGTTGATATCAGGATGCCATTTCCTTGCGGACTTTCTGTATGCCTTCTTGATGTCCTCTGAAGAAGCAGTCTTGGACACCCCCAGGACTTCATAAAGATTCTGAGCCATAACTATGAATTAAACCTCAATAAAAGTAGGTCTTTTGGTTGCCCTGGAGCAACAAAAAGGCGAATGTTCGGTGTTGAAAGATGTTGTTTAAACGTTTTAGAAGCTATCGCATTATCGGTTGGATGTCAAAGCGCAAATGCCATTTAACCTTTACTGCTGCAAGCAAGTGATTAGAATATTTCCTAAGGATCGTTATAGAAAAGTCATATAGCGACTAAATGAAGGAGAAATGCATCTATGTACTTTATAAAAGCTCGATTTGACAGGACGTTAGGTGAAATCCCTGAAAAGATGCAGCGGCTTTTTAATGAGATGATGAAACTTAGCGTCAATAGAACTTTTCTGGCGGATTCACATTTCGGATGGACCCCTGAAGCTGATCTTTATGAGACGGAAACCGAGGTAGTGTTGACTGTGAATCTTGCAGGAGTCAGAAAGGAAGACATTGAAGTTTCCTTCCATGGCAACTCACTTCGAGTAAGCGGCAGGAGGTTGTCCTGCTATCATGAGATAAGGCCGAGCAGGTTTATCCTCCTCGAAATGGGTGCTGGAGAGTTTGAACGGATATTCCGTCTGCCACACAGGATTGATGATAGCGGTATAGAGGCATCATTCTCGGAAGGGATACTGATGGTTCGTATGAGAAGACATAGAATGCCTATTGCAACCCGCGTGGAAATCACGGAATGACAGGCGATGACGGTATGGAGCAGAGGAGAATTTTAGAATGAACGATATAAGTATTGAAATCCCTGAGGTGTTACCGATTTTACCAATGAGGGATTCGTTTGTATTTCCTAAGATGGTTGTTCCTCTTATGATCAGGAATGAGGAATATTCGAAACTTGTTGATGATGCCCTAAAGAAGGACAATCTTCTAGTGGTTGCATTGATCAAGAATGTTGATGAGGATGATTCTGCAAAGTTAGAAGTCCAAAGTGTGGCCACGCTGGTTCAGGTGGTAAAACTGTCAAAGGGTGACGAGGGAACCCTGCTTGTGTTGCAGGGGCTTTATCGAATTGAGATCCTGGAGATAAGCGAGCGAGAGCCTTACCTCAAGGGAAAGGTGAGAAAACTCGAGGAGGTGGAAGTGAAAGGACTTGAAATTGATGCCCTTGTAGCTACCGTGCAGGATCTTTTCAGGCAGACACTGGAACTTTCTCCACACATGCCCAAGGAACTTGGGCAGCTTTCAAGGAATATTGATGTGCCTGGCTCTATGGCCGACATGATAGCCTCAACGGTTAATCTTGACAGGCTTAAGAGGCAAAAGATCCTTGAGGACTTAGCTATCCGCGAAAGGCTCAATGATCTTGTTCTATTCCTTAATGAGGAGATTGAACTCCTCCAGGTGGGCAAGAAGATCCAGGACGAGGTCAAGAAAGGCATAGATAAATCGCAGAAGGAGTTTTACCTGAAGGAGCATCTGAAGGCTATACAGAAAGAACTCGGAGTGGATAAGGAGACTCCCTCTGAGTTAGAGGAACTCAAGAGTGCAGTTGAGAAAAAACCCTTGACTGACAATGTAAGGAAGGCTGCCGATAAGGAAATTCAGCGACTGTCCAATATGACGCCTTCCTCATCCGAATACACCGTTTCCAGAACCTACCTGGACTGGATTCTGGACATTCCCTGGCTTGAGGGAACCGACGACCGCATAGAGATCAGACATGCTGAGGGTATCCTCGACAGATATCACTACAATCTCGAAAAGGTGAAGCGCCGGATACTGGAATATCTTGCCGTGAGGAAGCTTAACCCGGAACACAAAGGTCCTATCCTCTGCCTTGTGGGTCCTCCTGGAACCGGTAAGACAAGCCTTGGTCGCTCTATTGCCGAGGCCATCGGCAGGAAATTTGTGCGTATTTCCCTTGGAGGAGTAAGGGATGAGGCGGAGATAAGGGGACACCGGAGGACCTATGTTGGCGCGCTCCCAGGAAGAATCATCCAGGGTATCAAAAAGGCAGGGACAAATAATCCTGTTTTCATGCTGGATGAAATTGATAAAGTCGGCACCGATTTCAGAGGAGATCCTTCTTCTGCCCTGCTTGAGGTTCTTGACCCGGAGCAGAACTTCTCTTTTTCCGACCATTACCTTGAACTCGAATTCGACCTATCCAAGGTCATGTTCATAGCCACGGCTAATCAGCTTGAACCCATCCCGGCCCCTCTTCGAGACAGGATGGAGGTATTGGAGATGTCGGGCTATACGGAAGAAGATAAGCTGGCTATAGCAAAAAGGTTTCTGATTCCCAGACAGACAAGGGAGAACGGGCTTAAGGCAAAGCAGGTGGTATTTAGAAAAGGCGCGGTGCGGAAGGTGATTCGTGAATACACCAGGGAGGCTGGCCTTAGAAACCTGGAGCGTGAGATAGGCGCAATATGCAGGGCGGTTGCCAGGAAGGTTGCGGAGGGAGAACTTGATCATATCATCATAAGCGATAAGATCGTGGGAGAGTACCTCGGAAAACCAAGATTTACAATAGACCTGGCCGAAAGGACATCTGTTCCCGGGGTTGCTACGGGGCTTGCCTGGACACCTGCGGGCGGTGACATACTTTTTGTTGAGGCAACCATGATGCCTGGGACAAAATCCCTTTCCCTTACCGGCCAGCTCGGTGATGTAATGAAGGAGTCTGCGCATACCGCGCTGAGTTATCTCAGGGCCAACGCGGCATCCATGGGCATACCGGTTGATTTCTTCAAAGACCACGATATTCATATCCACGTGCCGGCCGGCGCGATTCCGAAAGACGGACCATCGGCCGGGGTCACCATGCTCACCGCACTGACTTCTCTGTTAACCTCAAGGCCCGTGACACCGGCTCTGGCCATGACAGGCGAAGTCACTCTGCGCGGGCTGGTACTGCCTGTGGGCGGAATTAAGGAGAAGGTGCTTGCCGCAAGTAGAAGCGGCATCAAGCAGTTGATACTTCCCAAGGGCAATGAAAAGGACATTGACGAGATACCGGAGGACGTAAGAAAGAAGATCGTCTTTCATCTCGTCTCCAGGATGGAGGAGGTCGTCTCGATCGCGCTTGAGCCTCCGACCCCCGGGGCCGGAGGCAGAAACGCTTAATAGGTAAACTCAATGCCTGCCACCCAGTTCCTTTCCGGAGCCGGGTAGTAGTTAAGGGTGGTGGGAAATCCTCCGACAACAACGTAATCGGAGTATTTCTCGTCGGTCAGGTTGTTTACTCCGGCAAAAGCGGATATGAATCTCCACTTGTAGGAAAGCGTCGCATTTATAGTGTCATAGCCTGGTACCTGCTGAAAGCTGTTTGCCTGATCACTGATGGCATAGCTTTTTGCTATATGGCTATAGACGGTTGAAAGGGTAAGGCCCTCTATCACGCCATGGACTTCGAAACCGGCATTGACCTTGTGTCTCGGGACCCCCGGGACTGAGTTTCCATTGTATGGGGCCTTGTCAAATTTTGCTTCCTCATAGGTGTAATTCCCAAACAGGCTCAAGAATCGCGCCAAATCCGTCTTCATACCCACTTCGATCCCCTGATGTATGGTGCGAGGATGGTTTTCATTCGTAAAGGTAGATGAGTTAAAAAAGATTTCATCCTTTATATAGGCCCTGAAAAGGGTTAGCCTTCCCTCCAGGGAGTTGTTGAAACGGTGCTTGACTCCCGCTTCGATGTGCTGGCCCCTTTGAGGCTTGAGGCTCTTGTTAATGTTTATCTTTGCATTCATGTAGTCTGACACGATCAATTCATCAAGGAGCTGAAAACGAAGGCTTCGGTTTACACGTGCGAAGAGCGATGAATCCTTCTTGTAAAGATAGGTCAGCCCAAGGGTGTAAGCATATTCAGATTCCGTCAATTCATCATCCAGGGGGGCGAGGAAACCTGTCAGATCCCTTTGCCTGAGGTCGAATTCCACCCATTCTTTCCTTGCTCCAACGGACAGCAGGAGGTCTTTTCTAATGTAGAATTCGTCATGAAGATATACGCCTATGGATGTTCGATCCCCCTCCGTTATAGTGGTCTTTGAACGGGGTTCTCCATAAAAGAAATCCTGATCCAGTGAGGAGCGGTATAAATCCACTCCCCCAATCAGGTTGTTTTGGAAATCGAAAATGGGGTTGTTCAGGATATATCTTGGAGTAAAGGACCAGGTCTTTGAATCGCTTTCAGAGGCAAATGTGTATTTTGCGTAATCGTAATCAGATGTTCTGTTTCTGTAGGATATATCACCCGTTACAGCTCCGAATCTTCCAAAGTCCATATCCGATGTAAAGGTTATATATCCGTCTTTTGTTTCCGCCCCGTCATCGGGAGAAGTACTCCTCCTGCGATCCTGGGCCATCTCCTTTTCTGTTAGATACCCTGGGAGCCCGTATGAGTCCTTATGATAATTCCCCTTCAGCGAAAGGGACAGGGATTCGGATACGTCATAGCTTACCTTTCCGCCTGCGTTACTTGCGCGGAGTTCCCCATTTTCCCTGTATCCGTCTCCCGACTCGTAGGCGACTGAAAGGAGACCCGCGATCCCTCCCTGACCTCCACTCAGAGAGATCTTTTCTTTGTGTCTGCTGTAGCTTCCTGCCTGCGCACTTGCCTTTGCGGAAAATCCCTCCCTTGGGCTTTTGGTAATTATATTGATCACTCCTCCAGAGGCATTATCGCCATAGAGAACGGTGCCTGCGCCTCTTATAATCTCTATACGCTCTATCTGTTCAATAGGTATCTGCGTCCAGTCAACCCCGCTCAGGTCAATCTCGTTTACGCGCCTTCCATCAACAAGCACTAGGGTGTTATATGGTCCACTCTCCCCAAATCCTCTCAAATCCACGGAGGCAGACTTGCCGTTTCCCAGGATATCCCTGACGGTGGTTCCCTCCTGGCTCCTCAAAAGCTCAACCACGTTTTGAGCGCCTGACTGCTGTATCTGTTTTGAGTCAATAATGGACACATTGGCGGGTACAAGTTGTTCCCTTCTTTCAGTCCTAGTGGCAGTAACTACGACCGTATCCAGGGTTGTCTCTGGTTTATCCCCGCTTTCTGCATAGGCAGTGCCGGCAAGAAAAAGGCAAGAAAAACAAACAAAGAAGAACTTACTGCAAAATTCCATGACAATACTCCTTTCCCAAAAAAGATTAGTGCAGGGTCCGGAGAAACGAAATCCCGGACCGAATTAATCGATCCGGGATTTCCCTGTTTTATCCTCAAGATCATTGCGCACACTTCTATCCGCGTAAGTGTTGCGGCCTTTCAGGCAGGTCTTCTGACTTGCGGATCATCCTACTTGCCGCGCCTTCCCGCCCCATGAGAACCCGGGCAGTGGTTTAAGGTAGATTTAGAATCTGACCTTGCGGCTTTCGTCCCCGATCACAGCGGCGGGTCCGTCCCCGATTAATACGGGGTTCCCTTTTAAGCACAAAATCGGCACCTGAGACGATTTCATTTCATACTCAGAGGGATAAAACGTGTCAAGTGGAATTTCCATGGCTGCCCATGGATGGGCTAATCCAGTTTGAATAGAACCGGCACCTTTACATTCATGGGCATGGGAATATTTCCTTTTCTCGCCGGTTCAAATTTCCATGTCGCTACGGCCTTTGCGGCAGCGTTGTCCAATATCGCATGGCCGCTTGATTCCGCAATCTTTATGTCGGCTGGAAAACCCTTTTCATCAACCAGAACCTCAAGGAAAACTACCCCCTCGTAACCTCTCTTTCTGGCAAGTGCGGGGTATTCCGGCGTGGGGTTAAGCAGATAATCAGGTCTTGTCTCAAGAACAGGTACCTCTGATCTCAAAAGGACCTGAGGGGGTTGCGCATGAGCAAGGGTCTGTTGTGTATCCCTGGATTCAGTGTCTTCTAAAGACAACTCGCTGCTGGTCGCTTTCTCATGGGGCATCTCAGTATCCCCAGCCATATTGGATTCAGGGGCGGGAGCGGACGGCGGAGAGGGTATCTTTTCAGGGTCTTTGGCAGGTTCCTTTCTTTTCTGCTTGCTTGCCTTCAGAGGCGCTCCAGGTAATGGGCCACGTGCTATCCCTTTAGAAATATACTTTGGTAAAGGTTGGGTATCCCTGCTTGCAATATTCTGCTCCTCTACCGCGGATTTCTCAACTGGTTCTAAATGCACATCTTTTTCTAAATTAAAGTGGGGTGCGTCTTTCACACTCTCTCTTTCCGGTTCGGAGTGAATGATTCTGACGCTGATCACTTTAACATCACCTGGCTCATCAGAAGAGGATCTTACAATGGGAAATCTCACCGTAAAAAGAAGCAGATGCAAGGCTAAAGCCAAAACTGCAGCTAGGAAAAGCTTATTCACCTGGGGAACTCAGCACGGGCCTGGAGAGAGATATTTCTAATACCGGATGCGGTTATCTCTTCCATGACATCAAAGATCACATGATACGGCACCTCTCTATCGGCGAAAAGCATAACGCCCTTGTCAGACTGCTCCATTAACCTAAGAGAAAGTGATCTTCCAAGATCGTTAAGGGCAATTCTTTCAGTCTCAAGAAAAAGAGTGCCGTCTTTCTCGACTGTAATTGATGGAAGCCTTCCCCTTTCCAGAGGTGCCTTTTCGCTGGAGGGAAGATCCACAGGCAGGCCGTGATGGACGGTCATGGAAACCATCGCATAGATGAAGAAAACGAGCAGCAGGAAAATCACGTCAATGAGAGGAATTATTTCTATCCTGGTCTTTCTTGCTTCAAAGGCTACCTTCACCTTTCACTCCATTTTTGCTATGGGCCTGAACCAGTTTTTCATAAACTATCTCGAGACTGGTAGCATATTTCTCAATGGTTCTTGCTGCCTTTTCAGCCTTTGAATTAAAATAGTTGAAGGGGAAAACCGAAAATATGGCGATTGCGAGGCCCGAGGCAGTAGTGATAAGGGCCTGAGAGATGCCTGCGGTTACAGCCTGGGGATCTCTTATGGCGCCTGATCCAAGGAGGTCAAATGAGATTATTATGCCTATGACTGTTCCAAAAATGCCCAGGAGAGGCGCTACGGTTATCATGGTGTCAAGCACTACCATGTACTGGCGCATCCTGCTGATTTCTTCAGATGCGGCGGATTCCATTGCCTTGGCCATAGAGAATTCCCTGTGAAGGATGCCGCTGACCAGAATCCGGATCACATAATCTTTAGATCCAGTAACCTGTTCCCTGACTGATTCCCATCTGCCGTGTCTGCAAAGCTCCAGCACTTCATCAACTAGTCGCTGGTCCCGCCTTAAATGCTCTCGCGCCCAAAAAAAAGCCCGTTCCAGGATAACGGTTAGCGTTATTAGGGAACATGCGAGCAGAGGGTACATGACCACTCCGCCCTTGATGAAAAAATCGTACATGATAGACCAAGCCATATCTGAAATAAATTATTAGTAAGCAATCGCATGGGGTCATCTCGGAACCTTTTTCAACCCCAAGGCTCCAGACCTGGTGTTCTTGGCGGCTAACCAGCGAGGGCGCGGAGGTTAGTTTATAAGGCTAAGCCGTTTGTAAATGTTTTCGTCAATCCAGTGTTGGTCCCACCACTCAATGGGGTTTACGAAAACTCCCTGAACCATGACGCCAAAATGCAGGTGATCCCCTCCTGCAAGTCCAGTTTGGCCGGTTATGCCTATAGTCTCCCCCTTCTTTAAATCCGCGCCGATGGTAACCTTAATCTCGCTTAAATGACTGTAGAGGGAGGCGAGACCCATGCCATGATCGAGTACTATGGTCTTACCATATATACCCAGCTCTTCGGCATAAATGACCTTTCCGGAATTGGCGGCCGGGACCTCAGAATTGGCTAAAGACGCAAGGTCAATTCCAAGGTGCACATGTTCATCAACGGCCTTCCCATTGAAATAATATGTCCTCGCGTCTCCAAAACGAGCCATTGTAGCTGCATTAGGCAGTCTTAGCCAGGGGCCCTCCCAGAGTCGCTCAGGTGCAGTTTTATTTTTGGCCTCGTTAAGAGTGCGATCGTTTGAAATCCTTATCTCTCTGTTAATATTAAGGAATTGCTCAATTCTGCTTGCCGATGGCAAATCCACCCGGCCCTGAAAGTATTGAAGAATTTTTTCAAGGAACTTATCCGTAATGACCATTTTATCCGAAGGAAAGGTTTTTTTCCGTACCTGGCAGTGAAATGAACTGGTAGTTGTATTGGCAGCCTTGTCCCTTGCCCATAGCCTGATCTGCGTTTCAGGCTTGAAACTGTAAGGTATTGGAAAGAAGCATTCGTAAATCCCAGCCGTTTTCGATTTCGGATGAGGGAAACCTTTATAGAGTTCGTCTCCGACATAAACTCCGCTTTCAAACGAATCAGAGGATACTTGATAAACAATGAAGCCTGTTCCACCCTGGTTAACATAATGAAGGCCGCTTATTGCGCGAACGGAGGGTGGCACGGTGTCAATTGTCGTCTGCTGCCTGAAGACGGCTAGATTGCCGTCTCCGCCGGATCGCATCGAATAATCCCGGCACCTTATCTCCAGGATGGCCCTCCCCTGAGCAAGTCCAAGCCTCTTGGGATCGATCCCAAGCTCTTCTTTAATAAAATGCACACCCTCCCTGTTCATGATCCCATTGAAAGGGTAACTTCTCTCAAGAAGAAGCTTTTCGGCGCCATCCTGCAGTATATGCGCACTCATGCTTCTAAGCCCCCTCTTGTAATCTGAGGCCTCAATCGCGATATTAACCGGACCAGAGATGAACTCAGGGAGAGGTTGAGCTTTTATTGACGGACTTTTTCCCTCAAAAAGATTCGCGATGAAAAAACCTCCAAGAACGAAAATCAAGACAACAATTATGATGGAAAAATAGAGTCCTCTTCTCTTCTTTTCTTTAGCAGCCAAGATAACTCCTCTGTTCACTATTCCGTCCGTGGGCATCAGTAGTTTACGTACCCTCAGTGGCCGTTATGTCACCTAGATACCAGCTAACTGCATGTGTGGCAAACTTTTTCAATCACCTTGCCCAGCCGCCTTATCTCCTTAAGGATATCGTCCGTTTGGATGGTACTAAATCTCCGCTCCCTGACCAAAATGTTCCCCGCCACTATAACATCTCGCACGTCGGAGCCCCCCGCGCAGTACGCAAGGCTTGATATGGGGTCATAAACGGGTTTCATGTGGGGCCTCTTGGCATCAACTATAATAATGTCAGCTTCCTTTCCAACCTCAATTGTCCCTATCTGTCCATCGAGCCCTCCAACAGCGCTACCCCAGGAGGTAGCCATTTTCAGAGCGGTCGCCGATGATAGGGCGGCGGGATTGTTTGTCAGAATCCCTGCGGATTTTGTTGAAGTGCGCATCTCACCAAACATATCCAGATTGTTGTTGGATGCACAGCCGTCTGTTCCAAGTCCTGGCCTGAGCCCCCTGAGGATCATCTCGGAAACGGGTGCTATACCGGATGCGAGCTTAAGGTTGCTTTCAGGCGCGTGTACTACTTTAACCCCTTTTGATGCCAACAAATCAATCTCAGAGGAGTCAAGGAAGACATTATGCACAGCGACAAAGTTTTCGTCCAGCAGGCCAAGAGAGTCAAGATAATAAGCAGGGCTCTTCCCTGTTTCTCTTACTATCTCCTCGGTCTCCGCTCTCGTCTCTGAAAGGTGTATAAATAGTGGGATGCCAAAAAGATTGCAAATATCTGAAGCTTCTTTAAGGGTCTTCTTGCTGCATGTAAGAGGACTATGACAAAATACTGCCGGGGTGATAAGATCAGAAAAACCAGCCCATCTTTCAGCGAACTTGCGCGCAACGCGGAGGTTCTCAGAGGGATCGGGTATCCCTGGGGCCGGGAAATCAATAACCCCCTGGGCTGCGATGACTCTAATTCCTACTTCGTTGGCTGCTCGTACCAGGCTGTCTTCGAAGAAGTAACCATCCATAAAACAGGTGGTGCCTGATGCCAGCATTTCAATGCAGGCGAGAAGGGATCCAAGGTAAACCGTCTCGGGCGAGAGAACGGCAGCCTCTAATGGAAAGATCTTCTCAAATAACCATTTCTTAAGAGGAAGATCGTCTGCTATTCCTCTAAAAAGCGTCATTGCGGAATGGGTATGACAGTTAACCAAACCGGGCAATACAATCGTATCTCTAGCTTCTATTATCTCTTTGCAATAAAGGGGATAGGTCATCTTTTCTTTGGAGCTCAGGATATTAGATATCCTTCCGCAGGATATTTCAATGCGGCCGTCAGAAATAATAGGTAAATCGTCCTTCAATGTCACTATAGTGCCGCCATCAATGATAAGGTCAGGGTTTCGGAAACAACCGCAGTGATCAGGCCGCCTCATATCCTCTTGAAATAGTATGCCCATATAACTGTGCATCTCCTAGAAAAAGAAAGATAATAAAATAGTCCTGCGCCAGAGAGTATAGCTAATATCATTTAAGAATTTAACCAAAAAAGCCTGCTGGAAGCGCATTAGTTTTATATTGACGGTCCTATTTATTATGTTTAATTTGTCTCAGATATTACTTAAGTGGTTAGATAAGAGTGTTTAGTATTGCAATGTACAGAATAGGCTTTTTGTTTTGCTAATATTATCAATTAATTGGGTATGAATGGGTATGGGTCTGTTGATCCATGATACAATTTGGGAACAAGATGCCCCGTGCCGATTCCAAAATTGTAACCTGGAGACCATTCGGATGGGTGCATAGCCTGCGTTTCAAATTCAGTCGCGCGCTGTGTATAAATTGAGTCTATTTAACTCAATGATAACTAAGGATATTTCCCAAGACTCCAGATTGCATGGCAAACTTATTGCACTCGAAATAGTTGGTTACTCCAGTCTCAAGAGTAACATTTTTCTTAACGCTAACCTGATTGATAAAAGGAAAAAACCTCCTGACTGCGAGGAGAGTTAACTATGAGAAAATTACCCTTTTCATACATGGCGGCGACACTGGGTATTACCTTTTTGCTCTGCTTTTGTATCTTAGAACCCAGAGTTGCACTTGGTACTCTTTATAACTATCCAGACCTTGATGAGACTCCCTTCGGTGCGGGAGAGTTAGGGACTAATACCTCAGGAGATATGGGCCCCGAGGGAAGTTTGTACAGCCTCCAGTCAGCTTATGATGATCCCTACGGTCTCGGAGCGCTGGGTTTTAATCTTGAGCCGGAAGATTTCGGGTTGCTTTCGTGGGAGCTTTCCTACGCTT
Source organism: Desulfatiglandaceae bacterium (assembly GCA_041753575.1). Classification (GTDB taxonomy): domain Bacteria; phylum Desulfobacterota; class DSM-4660; order Desulfatiglandales; family Desulfatiglandaceae; genus CG2-30-51-40. The sequence continues at coordinate 3,281 of JBGSUA010000040.1, read as the reverse complement.
ATTACCCTGATAAAGGCCAGGATAAGATAGCTCCTACCAGAAAGCTTGGGCAATGGGCAATGAAGCCTTCAAAGGATGGAGCGGCTAGCGCCTATTTTCAGCTTACGAAAAAAAGAGGCGGTGGAGGAGGTGGCTTTGCCGGGGGATCCGGCTCCGGTGGAGGTTCCGTTGATTTGGCTGACTTTTTTAATCCACCCCCGCAGAATAATGCTTCTCTGGGAAACGATGGCCCATACAACTCAAATGATATTCCCGGTAAGCCACCTACTGCTGCCACAGTAGCCCAGATTCCTGAACCTGCGACCTTTTTATTTCTTGGCGCTGGTCTTCTGGGGATAGCAGGCCTTGCAATTCGCAGAAAACCAGGCATACCCTCCTAACTAAAAGATTCACCCAATTCCTTGGCCCTTATTGTCGCCGCCTTTATGGCGGCTACCAGGGCTTCTGGCACATCCCTTTTTTCCATCACTGACAGGGCCGCAGCAGTTGTTCCTCCGGGAGATGTAACCATCTCTCTTAGCTTGGATACAGGTTTATCCGAATTCCTCGCGAGATGCGCGGAGCCGAGAAATGTTTCAATTACAAGCTCCCTGCTCACATCTTTCGCAAGGCCCACCTCTATGCCGGCCCTGATCATACACTCCATTAAGTAGAATATGTAACCGGGACCGCTTCCGGAAAGGGCAGTAACGGCGTTCATCATTGATTCAGATACCACCAGCGTCTTTCCGACCGCGGCAAAAATGCTTTCGGCAAGACCCATCATTTTTTCTGAAACATTAGGTCCGAACGCGATGGCGCTTATTCCGCGCTGAACAAGGGCAGGCGTATTCGGCATTACCCTGGCAATGGCCACTGATTCGCCTATGGCAGAGCCGATCATCCTTAGCGGTATGCCTGCTGCTATTGAAATCAGGAAATGCTCTGAACCCACATGATCTTTTATCTCCTCCATAACTTCTCTCATGTTCTGAGGCTTGACAGCCAATACTACAGTCGAGCACTTATCAATAAGCGAAATGTTGCTCTCGCAGCTGCTGATCCCATAGCTATTCATCAGGTAAGCAACGGCCTCTTTTCTTCTATCCGATACGAATAAGACCTGCGCAGGGTAGGTTCTACTGTCAAGGAGTCCCTTTATAAGCGCTCCGGCCATGTTTCCGGCCCCTATGAAGCCGATGGCATTTCTTTGCATCTCTTTCACCTCTATAAGCCATTGTTGTAATATGCTCCCTAAAAGCCCTTCAAGATTGGCTTCATTTCCGCAAGTTGCTCCATGTTGTTCCTATTACAAATCAGGCCCACAAGCAAGATGAAAACGAGAATTGCTAATTGTGATATGCCGAGAATAGCATGTGAATTATGTAGCAAATAATCTTGACTGTGGGCCTATTATTATGATAGGCAAGCTCATCTTCTTTGCCGTTTGATGCGGCATTCCTTTTTTGAACGGCGCAGTAAGGCATCGGAGGCCTTACGAGTCTTTAATAAAAACTATCGCAAAGGGAGGTTTTGATTTTATGGCTTATGACGCGACTAAAATGGCTGACTGGCAGATTTCCGAAGCAGCCGAGGTTAAAATGCCCACCACCGATCAATGGAGAGATAGGCTTGGTCTCCAGAAGGATGAGATGCTTCCCATGGGGCGCCTCTCCAAACTTGATTTCCTCAAAATCATTGACAGGCGCAAGGCTCGTCCGGACGGGAAATACATTGAGGTCACAGCAATAACCCCCACCCCTCTTGGAGAGGGAAAAAGTACGACCTCCTGCGGCCTTATGGAGGGTCTGGGTAAAAGAGGCAAGAATGTTGGAGGCGCCCTGAGGCAGCCTTCAGGCGGCCCTACCATGAACGTTAAAGGAACCGCCGCCGGAGGAGGAAACGCTCTTCTTATTCCCATGACAGAGTTTTCCCTGGGACTTACGGGCGATATCAACGACATTATGAACGCGCACAATCTGGCTATGGTGGCCCTGACCTCCCGTATGCAGCATGAAAGAAATTATAATGACGAGCAGCTTAAGAGACTTTCAGGGATTCGGCGCCTCGACGTTGACCCCACCAGGGTGGAAATGGGATGGGTTATTGACTACTGCGCTCAGGCCCTTAGAAACATAATAATCGGTTTGGGCGGCAAGCAGGACGGTTTTGTTATGCAGAGCAAGTTCGGCATAGCAGTGGGTTCCGAATGTATGGCAATCCTCGCCGTGGTGAAGGATCTGGCCGATCTGAAGCAGAGACTGAATAACATTACAGTAGCATTCGATAAGGCTGGAAAGGCCGTAACCACCGGTGACCTTGAGGTCGGAAATGCCATGGCTGCATGGATGCGGAATACCATAAATCCGACCCTAATGTGCACCGCAGAGTATAACCCCTGCATGGTACACGCTGGTCCTTTCGCCAATATAGCGGTGGGACAGTCCTCGATCATAGCCGACAGGATAGGTCTGAAGCTCTTTGATTATCATGTAACAGAGAGCGGTTTTGCAGCAGATATAGGCTTTGAGAAATTCTGGAACGTCAAATGTCGGTACAGCGGACTCAAGCCGCATGTCTCCGTTCTGACCACAACCGTCCGCGCCCTCAAGATGCATGGCGGCGGTCCCAGGGTTGTCCCCGGCATCGCTTTGCCTGACGCATATACCAAGGAGAATGTTGCACTTGTCGAGAAGGGCTGTGCCAACATGGTGCATCACATCAAGACCATCCGTAAGGCTGGAATCAATCCGGTGGTATGCATTAATGTCTTCCATACCGATACGGAAGATGAGATCAAGGCGGTGAGAAAGGCGGCAGAAGAGGCTGGAGCCAGATGCGCCAAGTCAACCCATTGGGCACACGGCGGAGAGGGAGCCCTTGAACTGGCAGATGCGGTCATTGAAGCCTGTGAGGCAGGAAATGATTTCAAGTTCCTGTATCCCCTTGAAATGAAGTTGCGTGACAGGGTGGCGCTGATAGCCAAAGAGGTTTATGGTGCTGACGGCGTTGACTGGCTGCCGGATGCCGAAGTAAAGGCAAAGATGCTTGAGGGCGATCCCAAATTTAATGATTTTGCGACGATGATGGTGAAGACCCACCTGAGCCTCAGTCATGATCCGACTATCAAAGGTGTGCCAAAGAACTGGAGGCTGCCCATCAGGGACGTGCTGATTTACTCGGGCGCTAAGTTCCTCTGTCCTTGCGCCGGGGCCATAAGCCTTATGCCCGGCACTGGCTCAAACCCCGCTTATCGCAGGGTTGATGTTGACGTCAACACCGGAAAGGTCAGCGGTCTTTTC
>JBGSUA010000039.1:0-17329 GCA_041753575.1 Desulfatiglandaceae bacterium | reverse complement strand
CGCGGCCCCGCTTTTGGGGCATCACGTCATGTGGCCAGTGTTGTTCTCGCGGCCATGAGGAAGGACCCCAATATGAGAGCAGCCATGAATATAAGGTATTCAAGAGAGATCCTGGCTGGTTGCAAGAAGGCGGGGCTTACGATGGCATCCTTTGACAGGCAAAAGGAGCCCAAGGCGGTAAAGGCCAGGGAGGGGTCAACGCTTGATTGGGGAACCGATGCGGCCCTGCGGGCGGCCGAAGCCTTTCCGGATATCATCTGCGATGAAGGGGATGTGGGCAAGGAACCCATGCTCAGGGTCCTTGGGCGAAATCCATCCGATGTGGCAAACAAGGTTATCAGGATAGGGATGGCAAGCGTATGAGGAGGGCTTATCCTTTGGCGATAATCTTTGACATCTTTTCGTTCAGCCCTTATATTCCCTGACTAGAATATTTCCCGGAGGAACTGTGAAGGACTTTCTCAAGGTCATGAAGGCCCTTTCTGATCCGAACAGGATCAGGATAGTGAAGATGCTTCAGCGCAAGGGTGAGGGAATGTGCGTTTGCGAGATCCAGGCCGCCCTCGGCATAGGTCAGCCAAGCGCCTCAAAGCACCTTAAGGTGCTTGAGGATGCCGGCATGGTTGATTCCAGGAAGGATGGTTTATGGGTGAATTATTTCGTTACGGATGGAAGATCATCGCCCTACACGGCCACTATGTTGGGAAATCTGGTGCACTGGCTCGATGCTGATCCTGAGATTGTTGGGATCATGGGAAGGCTTCCTGGAATCAAAAGGGATGATCTCTGCAAAAAGTAAGAAAGAGATAAGAGATGGATATAAAGGTGTTAGGGCCCGGTTGCCCAAAGTGTCAACAGACCGAGAAGGTTGTGAAGGAGGCAATATCAGAGGCCGGTGTGCAGGCTTCCATTGAAAAGGTAACGGACGTTATGAAGATAGCTAAATTCGGCGTCTTTATGACGCCGGCGGTGGTTGTGGACGGTGAGGTAAAGGTAGTGGGAAAGGTTCCAGCTAAGGAAGATGTAAAAAAGTGGCTTGCGGGTAAGAAATGATGACCGCACGGGCTTTCTTGTCCTGGGGATGAATTAATAACTTTACTTAGAACTGCCGGCACGCCTCGGATATGTGTTTGAAAGGCGGAGTCAGGCAAAAAAGGAATGGGAATGTTCGATAAAATAAGGAAGTACGCTTTTACGAAGTGCGCCGTATTGTCTTTTTTTCTTTTCTTGCCGGGGGTATGGCTGTTGTCGTCTCTTGATACTGCCGCTGCCTCGGCTACGCTTCAAGAATCTTATCCACGCATAGCCGACGGATTCCTGAAAAAGGCAAAGCTTGAGAAACTGGAAAAGGGAACGGTCCTTTTTTCAAAGGATTTGGTCATAAAGGAATCAGATATATCAAATCTGGTTTCCAAAATTGATCCAAAGGTGAGGGATCAGGTTCAAAAGAGCCTGTTCTTTGTTTTAGACCACGAGGCAACGAGGCAATTCCTGGTCATGGAGGCTAAGAAAGAAAACGCTCAACCTTCAGAATCAGAGGAGGACGCGATCAAGCGCTACCTGACCGGCAAGGCCGCATCTGTTGCAGCATCAGATGATGAAATAAAGAAGTTCTATGAGGAAAACAAGGACGCACTTGGGGGAGTTTCATTTGAACAGGTGCAGGGCGAGATAAAAAACTATCTCTCGGAACTCAAGAGGCAGGAAAGCGTGCAGCAGGCTGTTCTGGGTCTGGCTGAAGGGAAGGACTTACGTCTTGATTCAGAATGGGTTAAAAAAAACTACGAGCTTGCCATAGATAATCCGGTTGAAAAGGCGAGGGGAGCCGGAATTCCGAGTATGGTGGAATTCGGTGCGAGCGGATGCAAGCCATGTGACATGATGCAGCCGATACTCGAAAAATTTAGGAAGAAGTATGAGGGAAAACTTAACGTGGTCTTTCTGCATGTTGGAGAGCAGCAGATCCTTGGGGCCAGATACGGCATAAGGACAATCCCGGTTCAGGCCTTTTATGACAAGGACGGGAAAGAGGTTCACAGGCACGTCGGTTACTACCCCGAAGCCGATGTGGAAGGTGTCCTTTCAAAGATGGGCGTAAAGTAGTCTCTCAGTCGGGGGTGGGGAAATCCCGCCCCGCCGGTCAGTCCTCTTCATAGACATTCGCTATGCAGCAAAGAAAAGTAGCTCTTTCCGTGCTGCTCAGATTCTTCATGCTGTGGGGTTCCATGCTTGGAACGAATATCACATCGCCGGGTCCTGCCGTTTGCTCATGGTTAGCTGTTTCTGTTTCAGGGTCGTGAGAGCGAACAGAAAGAGATCCCGTGAGCATGTACATGGTCTGGAAATAAAAATGGTTATGTATCGGTATCTCTCCAAGGGGGCCCACGGTAAAGAATCTCAGGCCGTAATCAGGTGAATCGGGAGGGCCTGCCTGACTGAGCCATCTAATGCCAACCTTTTTCACCTCCCGCTGAATCCCCTTGAAAGGGAATCTTTCGACTGGCCTCTCTTCCGCATCTTTTACATTTTGGATCTTCATGTGAAACTCCTTCCTTCCTGCTCCCTCTCCCGGGACCCAATACAGAATTGTTTGTGCAACGCACCGAATTGTCAGGGGCAGGTATAGCCCCAGCCTTGCCCGTAACAGAAACAAGGAGAACCAAGGATGGCCGGCTGGGCCAACTGGCACCTCCTTGTTCCGAATTGATCGCAGCAAAAATAGCCATACTCAGGAGTCTGAGGATAGGTCGGCGGCGGATACTGCTGTTGAGGCGTGTAAGGGTACTGCTGTTGACTGGGCGCATTCTGCTGATATGAGGGCGCTTGTTGATACGGAGGCTGGCCCTGATGGGGCTGCTGTTGCTGATAGGCGGGAGGTGGTTGATCGGCTTGCGGTTGCGGGCTTTCCTTTTGGGGCGCTTCCTCGGCGGCCGGCTTGGAGGACTCCTTCCGGGTCTCTTCTTTCTTCTTTCCCCTCGGCTTTTCAGGCGTCAGGAGTTCCTCGATCCTGTCCGTAAGTACGTTGACCTTGCTCGCCGCAATCACCTTGCCGTCCGAGACGCTGATGCCACGCACATTTATCCTAAGGATGTTCTTTCCCCACTTTGAGAATTTGCCTGTGACAACAAGGTCAGCGCCCAGAAGTTTGCCGAACTGCGCCACCTGCGCCTCGTCGAACCAGAGATCGGCGCTCTTCTTTATCTCCTTTTTAAGGATATCATCAATACGGCTTCGCTCGACCACTGTGAAGCCTTCATTTACAAGGGCATCCACAATGCCGTCCTCTATGTGGGTTGTGATTTCCCACGGCTCAGAGGTTTTACTCTCGACTATCCCGAACACAGCGATCTTCTTATTCTTTAGTACGTTCTCCTTCTTCGCGATAAGGCCTGATGTAAGGACCCTGATCCCCTCGTCAAAATCATAGGTCTGGGCAAGGACATCGCCGGGAGTAAAAACCAAGAGAAATGAAAGCGCAGAAAGTATGGCGGCAACAAAAGAGGAGAGATTCTTGTAAGTGTTCATGCAGGGTTCTCCCTAGTACTTGATGAGATGGTCCCAGAAATCGGGATCCTGATCCTTCCAGTTTTTTCCAAATCTCCTGTCGCAGAATCCGCTTAGTCTCTCGTACCATTTTGTCCAGGGATTTTGCTTTTTCGCACGCGCCTCCAGCACATCTGCAAGATAGAGAGCGATATTGGTCATCTCGTCCTTCGGGGCGTAAAAGGCCGCGCCCCTTTCTGCGGATTTTTTCAGATGCTCTTTGGTAAGCGCATGGGCAGTAAGCATCAGGGCAGGGATATCTCGTCTTGTAGCTATGTCCAGCAGGTCATAGCCCCTGACGCCCATAATGTCCAGGATAGCGGCATGATACCGGTTTTTCTCAAGAAGCGCCTTTGCTTCTTCATAGCTTGAGGCCGTATCTATCTTGCACATATCAAGAAGTTCGTAGATCATCTGGCGGATATCCTCTTCGTCGTCCACCACAAGGATCCACTTTCCCTTCAATGACTTGTCTATGTCCATCGCTGCTCCCGCTGACCATCAACCTGAAGCGAACACCATAAGTAATTTTACATTCGACGGGTTCCCCGCCTCTGGCGGATTAAAAGAACTGACCCAGTACAAAGGCGGGAAGGGAGTCCCACCTTTGTACCTGTGAGGCACGCCGCTTTCTGCTTAGACCTTTGAATCAAGAAAACCTATTTGTATTCCTTGCTGTATTTTTCAACCATCTCTGCTGCTGCCTTAAACACGGCTTCCCCGTCAACGCCCTTTGCATTTGCTCCTTTGATATATTCGTCAAAGACCGGCTTTACGGCTTCTTTGAATTTAGCAGACTCCTGGTCGGAAAGCTTTATGAATTCGTGGCCCAGCTTAAGGCAGAATTGTCGCCCCGACTCGTCACTGTCCCCCCATGCCTTGGCCGTGATGTCCTCGTATTTCTTGCTGACATCGGTGATGATCTTTTGAAGGTCCGGCGGAAGGCTTTCCCATTTTTTGAGGTTCATGGCGACGAAGAACCCCTGAGTATATGAGCTGCTATAGTTAAGGGTGGTGTACTTGAGGACTTCGCCCTGTTTGAAACCCTCCAGCGCCTCTACGGGGACCAGGGTGCCGTCCACGATGTTTTTCTTGAGTGCATCATAGGTTTCACCCTGCGACATGGCCACGGGTGTTGCTCCAAGCGCCCTGACGATCAACTGGCTGGTTCCGGTTGATCGGATCTTCAACCCTTTTACATCCTCCAGTGTACGGATCGGTTTGCTCACCGAATGGATAAGGCCGGGGCCATGGGCGTAGAGATAGCAGACGTGAACATCGCTCAGCTCCTTAGGCTGGAATTTTCTGTTGAGTTCATTAATGACCCTTGTCGCGACAAAGGCGTTGGGGTAGCCGAAGGGATTGTCAACCGCAGATACGACGGGGAAACGCCCAGGAGAATAAGCGAAAACAGACAAGCCGAAATCCGAGATGCCTTTAACTACTCCATCGTAGATCTGCGGGGCCGGTGTCAAGGATCCTCCGGGAAATATCTGTATCTTGATCTGACCTTTGGAAAGCGTCTCAATCTCCTTGGCCCAGGCTTCCGGCACCTTGGTTTGGATGTGAGTGGGCGGGAAAAAGGTGCTGTAGGTGAAGTTGTAGGTTGCCGCCTGGACTGTTTGGATGGAGATCACCGCAGAAAAAAAGAATGCTCCGAGGAAAACCAAACTAGCCAACGTAAAAAATCTTTTCATTTTGCTGCCTCCTTTTGGGTTAGTGATTGTATTGCCTGTAAACCCCACCATCTTACACGGGGTGTTAAAACCGCTTTGGTTCAGAGTGCCTCGAAAAATCCCTTACCCTGGCCGATCATGCACGTTAAATCAGTAGGCCACAAAACTCGGAAGATAGAGAGCGATTTGTGGGAAAATAAGCATGATAACAAGATACGCGCTCAAGGCCAGCACAAATGGAACGGCCCCTTTGAAGATAACTTCCAACGGTACGTCTTTAGCGATACCGCTCACCACATAGACATTGATTCCGACCGGCGGCGTGATCACGCCCAGCTCGGTAACAAGAACAATCACCACGCCGAACCATATAGGGTCATAGCCTATCGCGATGGCGACGGGGTAAAAGATGGGGATGGTCAACAGGATCATCCCCAAGGCGTCCATAAAACACCCCCCGATAAGAAAGAAGAACATTATCACAAGCATGATGCCCCAGGGGGGGAGAGGCAGGCCCACGACCCAGCCGGACAAGGTGTTGGGGATGGTGGTCACCGCCAGGAAATGGCCGAATACCGTTGCTCCTGCGACGATCATGAGAATCATACAGGTGGTTCTCGTCGAAGAATAGAGGGCCTCTCTGAATCCTTTCCATGAAAGCTGTCCGCTTACAAGGGGAATGAACACTCCCCCTAACGCTCCTATCGCCCCTGCTTCGGTTGGCGTAAAAATACCCATGAAAAGTCCGCCCATCACCAAAACGAACAGAAGGAGCACCTCAATAAGACCGGAAAGGGCCCTGATTTTCTTTTTGAAACCCTGATTTACCACACGTGGCGCTATCTCGGGTTTCAAGGTAACCCAAATATAGATGGTCAGGATGAATAGTATGGAAAGAAGGATTCCCGGAAAGATCCCGGCCATGAATAGCTTTCCTATGGACTGCTCGGTCATGATGCCGTAAACAATGAAGATCACGCTGGGCGGTATGAGAATGCCCAGGCTTCCTCCGGCCGCTACTGTCCCTGTTGCCAGCTCGTCGCTATACTTGAGCCTCTTCATCTCCGGAAGAGCTACCGAGGCCATGGTCGCAGCCGTCGCGTTCGTGGAACCACAGATGGCGGAAAAGCAGGCACAGGCACCTATCGTTGCTACAGCAAGGCCTCCCTTAAAATGTCCGAACCAGATGAAGGCGGCATCGTAAAGCTTGCGGCTGATTCCCGAGTAGAAGAGGATCTGTCCCATGAAGACGAACAGGGGAACAACGGTCAGGTCGTAAGAACTGAAGACCGTATAAAAATCTTTGATGATGATATTAAGCGCCGCCTCGGGTGAAACAAGAAAGCCGAAGCCCAGCAGACCCACGAGGGCCATGCAGAAGGCTACAGGAAGTTTCGAAAACAGAAGTGCAATGAGGAGGAGGACGCCGATGATGCCGATGTGTATTGGATTCATGAGCTTGCTCTCTTCGTCCAAATGTGAAGAAGATTAACTAGAATGGCGAAGCAGAGGCCTAAAAAACAAACCGCCATGCAGTAGAGGATAGGATAGAAGGGGAGGAGCAACGTCGGCGTGACCTCTCCGGCCGCTTTCATATCCCATGATATAAGAATCGCCAGCCGGACCAGCACGAGAAAAAGTGAGATGCCGACGAGATGGGTAAAGGTTTCGACTATAAGTTGTTTGCCTCTGGATAGGCTCTGGATAAGAATCTCAACGGCTACATGCCCCTTTTTCAGCATGGTATATGGCATGGCAAAGGAGACCAGGACAGCGCCCATAAGACTCACAAGGTCATAGGCTCCGGTAATCGGGTTGTTGAAAAGGTATCTCATAAAGACATCGGCACAGGTGAGCAGCATCATCACCACAAGCGAGGCAGACGCTACCATGTTGAACAAAGAACTAAACCCCGTAACCGCTTTCTCGAAAAAGGACACTTGCATGGCGATCTGAAGCTCCTTTCTTAAGCTGCAGGATAAGCCGTCTTGCCTGGAATGTCAAAAACAAAGGGGGCCGTTTCGGTCTGCAGGGAAATGGGCGGACCAATCTCCTCAGATGACCTCGTAAACTGTTATGATGACTTGATCAGGCAGCCTTTCCCCCGTGGCCACGGCGACGATCCTGTGCAACCACTGATAGTTCGGAGCGCCGGTTTCGAAAACAGGCCTGGTTCTGAAATAATACTCGCTTGGATGAACCTTTTCTCCTCTGGCCAGCCGCCCCATGACTTCCTTCGATCCGCTTCTAATCCCTTGATTCAAGACATAGATCAATGCGCCGTCATCCGTCTCGAGGGTGTATCTCGCCTCCAGTTCCGCGGCGCCGTCCGTGCGAATGACCTGCCAGTCCGCACCCCCGGGCAAGACCTTGCCCGAGAGTCGAGGGCCTTCGAAGGCCCCTCCTTTAATAGGGATGATCCTTCTTTCTCCATAGGGAGTGCTGCCGACAACCAAAGGCAGACCCACCTCAACACTGGAGGTGTAAAGCAGTTGAAGGGATGGTTCAATGGAAACCTTTCTCAGTTCTTTCGTTGCCATGAATAACTCCACTCAGGTTTATATGAAAATAGATAGTCATAGCGGCGCAGCCTGTCCCGGACCTCGATCCGGGAGCCGCTATCCAGTCCTTGTTCCGGCCTTCGCCGGAATGATGACCTCGATTCCGGATCGAGGTCCGGAACGGTGTGCGGCATTTTCATTCTTCATTGTGCCCAATTTGGGCATGAGGGTTAGGTGATAAGCAATCGCTTTTTATGGGAGAGAGTATGTTGAAGCGACTTTTGGTGTCAAGAAAGATCCTTCCTCAAGATATGCGGTCCTGTTTTGTTCTATAGGAATAATGATGAGTAAGTATGCTATTATCCCCACTCGGTTTGCGTGATAACTTCTTCTGCCCCTGGCTTGCGCCTGGAAGAATGCGGCAAGAGAAGGGAGGGTATTTGAAAGAAATGCCTAACACACTGCGGGGCATCACCTTTGATGCCTACGGCACACTTGTCCAACTGGAAAACCCTTTTGAACTACTTTGGGAAGCGCTCAAAAGGAGAGGATTTGACATCCCCCTTGAAGTGATCAAGGACGCTTTCTTTCAAGAGATGATCTATTATCGGGCAAATCATATGGATGGGAAAGATACTGAGAGCCTTTATATCCTGAGAAAAAGGTGCGCTTCTTTGCTCTTCGATTCTCTGAGACACAGAGGGTACGAATGCTGTCTCAAGGCCGATGAGCTGGTTACGGTTCTTATGGAGTCCATTCGGTTTAAGCCTTTTGCGGAGGCATCGTCCGTCCTTTCATGGTGCTATTCCCGAAAAATCAAGACCGCAGTGGTGTCAAACTGGGATTGTTCCCTGCCGGGGATCATTAATGGACTTTATCCGGGAAATAATTTCCAAGCCATCCTTGTGTCCGCCATCGAAGGTTTTGACAAGTCAGGCCCGGAGCTTTTTGTCAGGGCATCAGAAGAATTGGACGTTCCGGCGAAGGGAATACTGCATGTCGGAGATGATCCGGAGCATGACGTCGCGTCTCCTTTAAAGGCGGGATGCAAGGCGGTTTTGATTGAAAGAGATGACAGTCGCGCGGAGGGCTTATCCAAAGAAAAGATTCGATCTCTTACAGAACTTCCGGATATCGCAAACCGTCTTTTCAGCATTCTTTAGACATGGCGGATTTGGGATGGACTGTATGCTTGCCCTTGGATATACACTTATGCTAAATTAGAAGAGTCCTAGGTGTGACTCAAAAATGAGGAGATAAGCTGATGCTTGCGCTAATCGCCAGACTGACAGTTAAAGAAGGCAATGAGAAGAAGTTCGAAGAGACTATGAAGGGGGTGGTTCCAAAGGTGAGGAAGGAGCCTGGCAATCTTGCCTACACCATGTGCAGGATAAAGGATAATCCCAGGGTCTTTGTCTTCTATGAGGAATACAGGGATGATGCGGCCTTTTCCGCCCACAGAAAGAACCTTAAGGAACTTGGCGTTGACCTCGCATCCATGCTGGACGGACCGCCGCTGCTGGAGTTTCTCGATAAGCTTGCCTCTTAGGTTGGATGAGATTCTTTGGTTTACTAGGATGCGCCAACCCATGGGAAGTGTTTATTAGGATTTTTCAAGAAATGCGGATCTATCGTTTAGGATTTGGTTAAGACCCTGTGGCGTGTTACGTGCCGTTTCAGCTCGGGTGTATCCTATCAGCAGGCTTTGGTTCAGGAGGAGGCAGATGATAGTTTTGGTTAGAAACATGCTTATTGCAGGCTTGTGTGTTTTCACATTCGCAGGAACGGCCTTTGCCCAGTTGCCTCGTCCGGCCAGAATCGGAGGCACCATTACGGTAAATGGTGTTCCGATAACTGACGCAACGGACGCGGGCTATGTGGTTGGGGCAAAGAAGACCAACGGAAGCGCGTTTGTGCCGGCGGCCCTTGATGCGGACGGCCTTAACTCATCCAATTTCTACATAGTTGATATCCCCATATATGACGCTTCCGCCCAACCGGGAGGAGCCCAGACGGGCTCCCAGGCGGTAGTGTATGCCACCAAGGACGGGGTTCCCCTTACGATCACTCAGCCCGCTGGAGGGACTGTCACTGTAGGCGCTGAAGGAAGCGTAACAAGAGTGGATATCGTTGCCACGGCCGGCCAGGTGCAGACAAAAACCCTTTCAACAACCGTTAACGGCAGTGGAACCGTGACGAGCAATCCGGCCGGCATAAACTGCGGGGCTACATGCAGCGCGAGCTTTCTGGAAGGAAGCACCGTAACTCTGACCGCCACTCCTGCTGCCGGGTGGAAGTTTGATGGATGGAGCGGGGCATGTACCGGAGCTACTTGCAGCGTGACCATGAGCGCGAACAAAAGCGCCACCGCCACATTCAGCCGGATAACCTATACTCTGACTGTAAACAAGAGCGGCCAGGGCACTGTGACGAGCACTCCGGCAGGCATAAACTGCGGGGGGGACTGCGGAGAGACATACAACTCAGGGCAAGTAGTGACCTTGACAGCCACGCCTGCGGCAGGGTGGAAGTTTGATGGATGGAGCGGTGCGTGCACGGGGGCCACATGCAGCGTGACAATGAACGCGAACAAGAGCGCAACCGCCACATTCAGCCCTATCACCTATACGCTTACAGCGAACAAAAGCGGCCAGGGCACGGTAACCAGCACTCCTGCCGGAATTAACTGCGGGGCTGACTGCGGGGAGGCCTATAACCAGGGGACAAGCGTCACCCTGACGGCGACCCCGGCCACCGGCTACAAATTTGATGGATGGTCAGGCGCGTGTGCAGGCACAGGGACATGCACCCTCACCATGGACGCGAACAAGACGGCGACCGCCGCCTTCAGTATTATCATCAACACCCTCAAGGTCCTGAAAACGGGACTGGGAACCGTGACGAGCACTCCGGCAGGCATCAACTGCGGTGGCGACTGCACCGAGGGATACAACTACGGGACTGTGGTGAGCCTCACGCCGACGCCATCTGCCGGATGGACTTTTGGCGGCTGGAGCGGAGCCTGTTCCGGTACCGGGACCTGTCAGGTGACAATGAACGAGGGGAAAAAGGTGGGCGCCACATTCCTTTCCTGGCAGAGCGGAACGGCTGTGCCTGACGGAGGCGGTGCTTATACGCGATGGTCCTACATGGGTTCGGCCGTGAGCAACGGCCTTCTGTGGTTGGTCGGAAGCCGCAGAGACGCCGCATGGGACGTCCTTGACAATGTGGGGACCTATAACCCGGCAACGGGAGTGTGGAAAACCGACTGGCCCAAGCTGAGCCTGGAAAGGGTTTATCTGGCTGCGGCTGCCAACGAACAGTACGTATTCGCACTTGGTGGGAGGGATGCGGATGATTCCTGGATAGAAAACGCAGTGGAGAGGTTTCAGGTGAGCGGCGGCACCGCGTGGCAGGAGATGGCCCCGCTGCCAGAGGCCAGAAAACACGGGGCTGCAGTCATTAACGGTGATTACCTTTATTTCATAGGGGGATCAAAGAGCATAGGTGATACGGTAAGGGAGACTAATTTCTGGCGTTACGACATAAAAAACAATACGTGGAACAACACGCTCGCCCAATTGCCTGTGGGCCTTGCCTTAATCTCTGCTGCCGTGGTTAATGGAAAGATATATATCCCAGGCGAGGCAGATTCAGCGACTACCTACGTTTATAACGTTGCAACCAATGCATGGAGCCAGATCGCTGCAAATGGGGGGATCCTCCCTGCCTGGGACTACCAGTGCATAGGAGTTGGGAACGAGGTCTGGAGGGTTGGGGGCCGCAGGGATGTGAATGCGGAGACACAGACAGTTAACGAAGTATGGGTGCTCAATACGCTCACAAATACCTGGTCTCAGTATCCCCTGCCCATGAATAATGCCAGGATGAATTTCGCGGCAGGCCTTGTAGGACCAAGGGTGACAGTAGCGGGGGGGGTGCAATATCCGGACTTCACTCCAACTATGACGACAGAGTATCTCAACGTGGGGGATTCGGATAATGACGGCATAGCCGATGCGGTTGAAAAGGCGGGGTGCAGCGATCCGGTGGATGCAGACACAGACAATGACGGGATATTGGACGGTGTCGAGGACGCCAACAAAAACGGGGTGGTGGACCCCGGCGAGACAAATCCGTGTAACGCCGATTCGGACGGCGACGGGATCCAGGACGGCACGGAAAGCGGCTATACTGTGGCAATGGTTGGTCCTGATACGGATCTGTCAATCTTCAAGCCGGATCTTGACCCAGCAACAAAGACCAATCCACTGAATTCGGATACCGACGGAGATGGGCTCACCGATGGCCAGGAAGACCTCAACAAGAACGGAAGGTTCGACGCCGGCGAGTATAATCCCAATGTGCAGAGTGTGTCCTACGTTGGGGCAGGTGGGCAGTGCGGCGGGAAGAGTCCCTGCTACGCAACCGTTCAAGCGGCTGTGAACGCAGCCGGTATGGGGGCCATGCTCAAGATGCGTCAAGGCGTCTATAATGAAAGCATCACTGTAGGGGCCGGAAAGGAAGTAACCTTTGTGGGTGGATACAATGAATCCTACACAAGCAATACCGGCGAGTCGGCGGTGCGATCCCTGACTTCGACGGGAGGGTTGGTGACGATAGAGAAACTTGGCATCAACGCTCCTTGATGATGAAATAGCGGCGGAGACGTGGATCGTAATTATGTTGACAATACCCGTGTAATTCCCAGGGGAGAATGTGACATGAAAAAGTGTGCGTCGTTTTCTGAATGGTTCATGGCAGTTTTGTTTGTGTGCTGTCTTGTTCTCAGTGGCGGAATGTCTCTTGCCCAGGATGAGAGGTGCTCTTCAGAGCCTTCGGCTAATCTGCTTGGTAATGATTCCGGGCTGGAGCAGCAGAGGCTTTCCGAATCCGGAGATACGGTTTGGCGAAAGGATGTCAACTCAGGCTGCAGCTATTCCGATCACAATATAACAGTGAACATACCGGTTGAGCCTGATGAGATATCCGACGCCAAAATTACTATGACCAACCAGGATGTGGATTATAACGATCCCCAGGGATGCGCGGGAGGGCCTGAGGTTGATTATCTTTACATAAACGGCCATTTCATTGGCCAGCTCCAGGGGGCAAACAATTCCTGGAGCACCAACATCTTTGATTTTCCTTCAAGTTACCTTGTGAAGGGTGATAATGCTATCTTTGTGGATACTGATTCCACCAGCACGGGATGCTGGTGCGTTGGCGTTGGCTACGTTGAGATATCAGGAAAGGTTGGTTTCCGGGTAACATCCTACACTCCGGAAGACGGTCAGGAGAATGTCCTCTGGAATGCCCCCGGCATTACGGTCACCTTCAGTAACGAGGTGAAGAAGGAGTCCGTGAGTAACGACACGATAGTTCTCGAGTACCGTAACCAGCAGGGGGTATGGACAAAGGTTAATACCACTGTGACCATGGCATCTGCAACCAAGGCACAAATTACCCCTCCAGGGAATCTTTTGGATGGCGTGCGCTACCGCATCAGGGTGGTGGACGGACCGCAGGGGGTACTGGCAAAGGGGGATGCAGAGCTTGAGGAAGACGCTGAATGGTATTTCTGGACTATGGTAAACTTGGATGGCCAGACCGCTAATCTCTTTAAGCCCAACACCACCAAAGACAAGCTGCAGATTACCTGGTTCAACGTGAGCAGAAACGAAGACCTTATCCCCTACCGATGGGTCGCAAACCGGATCTACGTGCTCTGGGAGCCCAATGCCGGCGTTTTTGACGATGATGAGGTAAAGGAGATAGATGCCAAGGTAAGCCTGACGGTGAATGGAACGGCCGAGACCAGGGACTGCACTATCAAGAGACCCGAGCGTTACACGGAAAACGAGAAAAAGCTTGCCCAGCACACCATTAATTTTGACCACGGCGGCGGAACCGCTGCACAGGAAGCTTACAATCTCAAGGTCGAGCCTGTGCCCCAGAGCGGGACCACCAAGGTGTTCCAGAAAAACGCAACGGCAACAGTAAAGGCCAACACCAGAAACCTCGCCTTTGACTATGCTGCCTGTTCCATGGGCGGATGGTACGGGGGGCCTGTGGCTGGGGAACTTACTGCCGCGAGAACTGAATTCCTGACAGGAAAGGAATACACGAGGCTTATTTTTCCGGTCAATGACGTCAATGCAACCGATAAGGGTTCCATCGTCAGGGGTAACGGCGGGTTTAACATGGAATACACCACCACTAAGGTGTCGGCATGGTGGGCTGCTGCTATAGGAGGGGCTGCTAATAATCCCAATCACAACGTCAGGTTCGTCAAGGATATCGGAACAAATGTCGAGCAGGAAGAGATGATACAGGTTCTAAATCATATGACGACCATGAAGCCGGCCGGCGACAAGTTCATCGTAGGGCTGATACCGGCAGGAGCTATACCAGGGGCCAACGGTTTGAGCTGTGGCGTTGCGATTCTTCTCGCAAACGGTGATTTCAACGCCAGCACTGTGGCCCATGAAATAGGTCATCAGTACAACATAGCCACTGCCACAGAGGCAGGATGCACCAATATGCACAATAATGACGGCAGAGTAATAGAGGGTTTCAATCCTTACAGGATGGATAACAAGTCCTATGAGGAGGGTAACGCAGACCATGCCAAGGTTGCCCATGACTTATGCGGAGGCGGCAGTTACGACACCCCGGTCGCTCCTCTTATGAACAAGTGGGGGCTTGACACTTCCTTCAGATGGATCAGGCCTGATAACTACAAGCATCTCATGACGGTTGTCGGAGTGGCAGCAGCCGCTTCCTCTCCTGCCCTGACAGGTGATTTCATGATTGTTACCGGGTCGCTCGACAATGCAGGGGCCATCCAGTTCGTGAACCCCCTTTACAGGACAAAGCAGCGTCACGTGGCAGCCCCCACCGGCACAGGCTACACAGCTCAGCTTTTTTCAGGACCTAACGGCACTGGATCTTCGCTTGGGTTGTTCAATTTCAGCCCTGATGCCTTCAAGGTGAGCATAGACAGGGATGACGGAGAGGTGGTGGAACTCCCCAGCAGGATGTTTGCCTTCTCCATACCCTTTGACGATGCCGCGCAGAGCCTGGTGGTGAGGAAGACCGGAGGGGGAACTGCAACAATAAACAAGACCGACCACGGGGCCGGGTTTCCCACGGCGGCATTCACGAGCCCTGCCAACAATGCAACCATCAGCGGAGCGGTGAACGTGACATGGACAGGGTCTGATGATGGCGGTACCGTCCATTACAGGCTGGAGTTCAGCCCTGACGGGACCAACTGGATTCCATTGTCAAGCCAGATGACCAATATGAACAGCTTCAATTTCGATACGACCAGGTATGCAGCCGGGACCGGCAAGAAGCTTGCCCTTATTGCATACGATGGGTTTAACACCACCAGGGTGGAGATAAATGTTACGCTGGGAAACGGCGTGACAATAAGCTCCACCGAGCCTCCTGCAGGCGCAACAGGCGTGAGCCTGGATCAGATAGTCTCAGCTTCCTTTGTGAGCCCCATGGATGCATCAACCTTCACGAATGCTACCTTCTTGCTGCTTAAGTCCGGGAGTGCTGTTACTGCCAGGGTATCCTACGACCCCTCGGCCCGAATGGCTTTATTAAAGCCCCTGAGCAGACTTGAACCCAACACCCTTTACACGGCGCGGCTTGTCGGTGGAGCAAGCGGGGTGAAGGACAGCGGGGGAAAGACTCTTGCATCAAATTTCGAGTGGACGTTCACTACCAGGACTCCGGTCTCAAACCCGCAGGTCGTGTTGGTGTCGCCTCCCGACGGTTCAGCCAAAGTCCCTGTGAGCACACTTGTGCAGGCAACCTTCGCAAATGCGTTAAATGCGGCAACGGTAAATGCTACGACCTTCACCCTGGCAAACCAGGGGGGTCAGGCGATAGCCGGTAGTGTGAACTACGATACAACCAACAAGGCCGCGCTCTTTACTCCAACGGCAGATCTAGCTCCCAGCACAACCTATACGGCAACGCTCACCACAGGTGTCCAGAATCCTCAGGGACTCCCGCTGGAGAGCCCCTACACCTGGAAATTCACAACAGGTACGGAGGTTATTGAGTGGGTACGGATAGTCAAGATATTATCCGATAAGGGAAAAGACAACAATGGTGACGGGCTTTATGATGAGCTTGTAATAGGCTTCCTTGTCGAAGTGCAGGCTTCGGGCAACTACAACCTTAACTGCCAGCTTAAAGATAAGACAGGCGATGACATCGAATGGAAGTCCGTTACCAAGAGCTTTTCCCAGCCTGGCGTCTATGTGATGGAGATCCCTTTTGACGGTAATAAGATAGCCGGTAGGGGTGTGGATGGACCATACCAGGCAACCAACATCTATGTCTATGATCAATCGAACTCAGGGAGGTATTATAGCTATCCTGGAAGCTACTGGACCTACCCATACAAGGCAAACGAGTTTTATTCAGTCCTGAGACTGACCCAGTTTCCCGATATCGTTGTGGCGGTAAACTCCAGCAATCCCAGCATCCTGAATCTGGACAACTATGCGGCCCACAGTCAGTACAATGTTAACACACTGACCTGGAAGTTACTCATCAATACTAGCCCTGATGCCGGGGTAAGCATAAGCAATACCCGAACCTTGAACGTGGCTCCCAACCAGGGTTTTAACGGCTACACGGACGTGACAATCGAGGCAAAAGATAGCGACGGGATAAGGATGCTTGATACCTTCCGGGTTCTCGTGCTGGAGAACTACAGTTTCGCCTCTGCCGGTTGGTACATGATCTCTCTGCCGGTCCAGCCTGCGAATGCCGCAATAACATCCGTGCTTGCAGCCGTAGCAGGCAAATACGGAAGTGTCTGGGCCTATTCAGGCGGCGCCTGGAAACTCTATGACCCGGCCAACCCGGGGTTCAGCGATCTTACGACCATGGAACCTGGAAATGCTTACTGGCTGAAGATGAACCAGGCAGGCAATCTTTTTGTCCTCGGGACAGGGGTGGAGAAACGACCCGTGAACCTGGCGGTTGGATGGAACTTTGCGGGCTATAATTCCACCCTGGCCAATACGCCGGCAGACGCATTTGCAACCATTGCGGGAAGATACCTTTCCGCGTGGGTTTACAAGGCCGGCGCCTGGAAGCTCTATGATCCCTCCAACCCGGGCATGAGTAATTTAACAGTGGTTGAACCCGGCTATGGGCTCTGGCTAAACGCCATACTGACGAGCGAATGGATCCTACCATAAGTTTGAATCCGAATTTGAGAAGAGGGCGGCTGCCTCCCGGGACAGCCGCCTGCCGTAAATAATTTTTCCCAGGCTCATCCTCAATCTTCAATACGTTCGAGATGGTTCAGTTGACCCTGGGCGGGATGTTTTTCACAGGCGACGGTAAGGATTATCTATTCGGTCAGTGTGACGGGAAGGACTTCATCTTCACCAGGCTGACCCTCATATTTTGAGACCAGGAAGAGAGAATTCAAGCAGCAGCCTGAGACCGCCCAGTCTCTCGCCGGTCAGTCCCAAAAGATCCCTCGATAACTGGTTCCCGGTCGTGCTAACCGTCTTAAACCAGTGAAGGCAAAGAGCCTTATGCTCCTGGATCGCGATTGACTCATGG
>JBGSUA010000038.1:0-10358 GCA_041753575.1 Desulfatiglandaceae bacterium | reverse complement strand
TAAGCTGAGCCGTTTCTTTGATGATCTCTCCCATCTGGCGCACCGCGTCCATGTTGATCCCTGACCGGGTGGTGGCCACGTTCACCGACGAACAGGTCCTTTCTGTGA
This sequence comes from Desulfatiglandaceae bacterium, assembly GCA_041753575.1. Taxonomy (GTDB): domain Bacteria; phylum Desulfobacterota; class DSM-4660; order Desulfatiglandales; family Desulfatiglandaceae; genus CG2-30-51-40. The sequence goes on along the minus strand of JBGSUA010000038.1, from coordinate 10,250 downwards.
CCGCCAGCGACTCCGGGATGGAGAGGATGAGTTTCGTGTCCCCCTTTGTGTACCCTTTGTGTACGAGAGCGGAAAATCCCCCTATGAAGTTAATACCGACCGTTTCAGCCGCCCGATCAAGGGTCTGTGCAAAGGAGACATAGCTCTCTTCCTGGGTCGGTTCGGCAACGATGGAGATGGGCGTGACCGAAACTCTCTTGTTCACGATGGGAATCCCGTACTCCAGAGATATATCTTCTCCTACACGGACGAGGTTTTTCGCACAGTAGCTGATTTTGTCGTATATCCTCCTCCGAGCGGATGCCCCGTCCGAATCCATGCAATCCCTCAGGGAAATCCCCATGGTGATAGTTCTGATGTCGAGATTCTCCGTCTCGATCATCCGAATGGTTTCCACAATTTCCTTTGTATCGATCATCGCATTACCCGTATGACCCTGCTGCTGGTTGCCGGCATCCTCTCAAATCTTGTGCATGGCGTTAAAAACCTCTTCCCTCTGGATCTTGATCTGGAGTCCGATGGTCTCACCCTTCTCGTTTAATCTCCTGCTGAGCTCCGAAAAGGAGATCGTCATACCGGACAGATCCACAAGCATGATCATGGTGAAATAATCCTGCAGAATCGTCTGACTGATATCCAGGATATTCACACTGTTTTCTGCGAGGACCGCGCTCACCTGCGCGATGATCCCCACTTTGTCCTTTCCGATGACGGTTACGATCGCCTTCATACCCTCCCCTTCATGTGTCTATGAAGAGCACAAGATTCCGCTCTTTGCCTTGAGACAACACGCGATTTCTCCCATCCATTCCCACAGTCCGGAACAAGGGGACAAAATTCGCACATGAGAGGAACCTTGTCAATCTCCAAGGAGGTTGACTTTGGCTTGACACCCATGGCCGAATCCCGTAGAGTTCCTCTTCGAGTATGAAGTCTTCACTGGCACACGCTATTTCATCTTCTGGAACGGCTCAGACCGGTCAAACCCTTTAACCGGTCTGAAAAGCACAGTAAAAACAACTTAACCAAACCGCCTGATTTTCTGCATTTCCGAAACCCTGTAGAGATATTTGCTTGCATCGGGTCAAATCTGATGGTCTTGAAAATCGCCACGGCGCCCGGTGTCTCGATGGATGCTCTTAGCCTGCGCAATAGGCCGCGTTTTGTATGAATACGGTTATTGGTATCGATCAGGTTCTGATCGCTTTTGTTAACCTAATTTGTCAAAAGGAGGCTGAAATGAGAAAACGGGGCTATTTTCAAAGTTTTATTCTTTTAACGATCGTTCTACTTTTTTCATCTTTCCTCTGTTCCCAGGCATTGGCGGAAAAAAAGGAAGTCAGAATCGGAGTGATCTGGGACTACACCGGTCCATACGCGGCCGGTGGTTCCGAACCGGGAGCAGTCGGAACAAAGATCGCGATTGATATGATCAACGAGAGGGGAGGGGTCGAAGGGTATAAGATCGTCCCGATTTACGCCGATGCCCAGAGTAAGGTGGATGTGGCCATCAACGAGGCCGAACGGCTGCTGGACCAGGAAAAGGTGGATTTGCTGTTGGGTTTCTTTGCCAGCGGGCAGTGCGTGCCACTGGCCGCCAAGGTGGACACCCAGAAGAAATTCATGTGGGCCAATATCTGCGTGTCTTCGGCCGTGCTCAAAAACAAGAATCTTAAATATGTATTTCGGCCCCAGGTCCACAGTGACACCTATGGTTTGGTTTCACCGGACTTCATTGCCCATTATGCCAAATCGAAGCTGGGTAAGGATGTCAAAGATGTCCAAGTCGCGATCATCTACGAAGACGGACCCTATGGCGCCGGAATTGCCGAGGGCAACGAGGTCGGCGCAAAAGCCCATGGTATGAAAATTGTATTGAAAGAAGGGTATTCGGCCACTGCACCGGATTTGTCATCTCTGGTCACCAAGCTGAAACGGGCGCGTCCTGATGTCATCTTACATACGGGTTACAATCCCGATATCACCCTGCTGCTGCGTCAGGGACGCGAGCTGGGTCTCAAATTCAAGGCGCTCATCGGCCACGGCGCCGGCTACGCTCAGATTGATAAGCTGATTGCGACCTTCGGAACCGATGTCAACTACGTCTTCAATGTGGACCCTGTTGCCGCTCAGTTGCTGAGCCCCAAATCCCTTGCACCGGGTCTGGGGGATCTCACCAAGGAAATGGTCAAGCGTTATAAGGCTGAAAAAGGGGTCCAGGAAGTTCCGGCCCATGCCAGCATGGGGTTTAACAATACCTGGATTTTTCTGACCGACGTGTTGCCCCGGGCCATCAAGAAGTACGGAGGCATTGACCCGGAATCGCTGCGCAAAGCGGCCCTGGATACGGATATTCCGGTTGGGGGAACCATTCAGGGATATGGCGTAAAATTTCTCCCGCCGGGCCATGAAATGGCCGGACAGAATGAGCGCGCAACCCCTGTGGTGATGCAATATGTGGATGGGAAGACCATGATCGCCTGGCCGGTGGAGCTCCAGACCATCGATCCCATGATACCGCTGCCCGATAAACACCCCTATGCCGCAAAATAACCTGTAGGTCTCGCGTCGAGAGGAGGGTGGGGTTGTGCTAGCGGTTGAAAAGGTATCCATGCGCTTCGGAGGATTCGTTGCCATCCACAACGTTTCCTTCGAAGTGAAAGAGGGAGAGATTCTGGGACTGATCGGACCAAACGGATCGGGAAAGAGTACCATGTTCAACATCATCTCCGGTGCCCTCAAACCCTCGGAAGGCATGGTCAGATTCAACAATAAAGACATAACCGGTATGGCCCCGGACAAAATTTGCCATCTGGGGATTGGTAGGACCTTTCAGATCCCGCGTCCGTTCCGCAAAATGTCTCTCCAAGATAACGTTAAGGTTTCCGCTTATTTTGGGCAAAACGGAGCCATTTCTCCTTCCAAGGCTGAAGAGCTGGCGAAAGAAGCCTTGAGTCTCGTCGAGCTCCCTGCGGATTCAGGGATTACGGTTGATAAGCTCGGGGCCGCAGGGTTGAAAAAATTGGAGCTGGCAAGGGCTCTCTCCACCCAGCCCAAGCTCCTTCTTGCCGATGAAAGCCTTGGAGGTCTGGATGAGACGGAGATGGATAAGGCAGCGGACATGCTGGAGGCGATCCGACGGGAGAAAGGAATTACGATCATTTGGGTGGAGCACATCATGGGGGTATTGATGCGTGTGGTAGACCGTGTGATTGTGCTCGATCATGGCCTGAAAATATCAGAGGGCCTTCCGAAAGAGGTGTCAATGGATCCCAGAGTGATTGAGGTGTACCTGGGTCAGGAGGAGGTCCAATTTCGTTAGATGGGCGCGATCAGCGGTCAGCTGTCAGCCAAAACCAGGAAAAATTTGTGGTTGCCTGAACGCTGAGCGCTGAAAGCTCCATGGTCAGAGTCCCCTCATGCCTGCAGAGACCGAATCTGCAAGCCTTTTGTGTTTATAAGGAGAGGCAGGGTGCTCCAACTCCAGGCGGTAGATGCCTATTACGGGTCATTCCACGCACTCTTTGGGATCGGTTTATCTGTGGAAAAGGGAGAAGCCGTTGCGGTCATTGGCCCCAACGGCGCCGGAAAGACCACGCTGCTTCGGGTGATATCCGGCCTCGTGAAGCCGGGTGGCGGTAACCTCACCATGGAAGGCAAGAATCTGAAAACCGTACCGCCGCACGCCATCATTGAGCTGGGCATTGCCCACGTGCCGGAAAACCGTCGCCTCTTTCCCCGAATGACCATTCAAGACAACCTGAGGATCGGGGCCTTCACTCCGTCTGCCAGGAAACAATTCAGAGAACGGCTGCAATTTGTTTACGGGCTCTTTCCAATTCTTGCGGCGCGAAGCAAGCAGCTCGCCGGTACGCTTTCAGGAGGGGAGCAGCAGATGTGCGCCATTGCCAGGGCGCTCATGTCGAATCCGAAAATGCTCCTCATGGATGAGCCATCGGCGGGCCTGGCGCCCGTCATCGTTCAGCAGGTCTTTAAGCTGGTGCAACAGATTCGTCAAGAAGGATTCACTGTACTCATTGTGGAGCAGAACATCCAGCAGGTGCTCAAGGTCGTGAACCGAGCGTATCTCCTGGAGGTGGGCAGCATTAAAGCGAGCGGCACCTCTGCTGAACTGCTCGGGAGCGAAGAGATACGCAGAGCTTATATCGGGGTTTAAAGGCATCATACCATTGGGTGGGATCGCATGTTCGATGTTTATCTTCTTGAGACGATTATTAACGGACTATTGCTGGGTGGTGTGCTGGCCCTGCTGGCGCTCGGCCTGAATCTGATCTTCGGTGTGATCGATGTGGTCTGGATCTGTTATGCCGAGTTGGTCATGCTCGGCATGTATACCATCTTCTTTCTTTACTCAAAATTCGGGATTCCTTTGGTTCTCGCCAGCTTGGCCGGTATTGCGGTCGTTGCGGTGATGGGCTACTTGGTGCATTTCCTGATTATTTCACCCCTTCTTGGAACCGCCCCCATTAATCAGCTCTTGGCAACCGGAGGGCTGCTTTTCTTTCTGCAAAGCTTCATCACCCTGCTTTTTGGGGTCGAGTTTCGCAATATCGGCCTTCGACTTCCGGTTCTGGAATTTTTTGGCATGTACATCAGCTTCGCGCGGTTGCTTGCATTCTGTACGGCCGTTGTCGGGATGATTGCGCTATATTTGTTTCTGGCCAAGACCTACATGGGAACGGCTATTCGGGCCATTTCACAGGACCGCGACGTGATGGTCCTCATGGGTGTGAACAGCCGGAAGGTCTATCTGGCGACGTCTGCCATCGGCGGTGGGCTTGCCGGACTTGCCGCATGCCTGCTGGTGCTTCAATATGATATCCATCCCGCAATCGGGCTGTCTTTTGGTCCCATTACGTTCATGATTTGCGTGCTCGGGGGACTCGGCAATATGATCGGCGGCTTTGTCGCCGCCTTCATATTCAGCCAGGTCATTGCCGTCGGCGGCTTCTACTTTGAGCTTGAATGGGGTTACGTGGTTGCATTTGCGATTTTCATCATCATGATGTTCATTAGACCCCAGGGCATTCTTGGGAGACGTTCATGAATCGAAGGGTGACTTTTCTGATCGGCGCGCTCCTGCTTGCAGCATTGCCGTATATGGGCGTACCCCAATATTATTTGCACGTCATCATCCTGATACTCATCTGGAGCTTTATCTATACGGCTTGGTCTTTAATGGGCCGATTCGGGCTGGTCTCTCTCGGCCACGGCGCGTTCCTGGGGGTTGGCGCTTACGCCGTGGCCATGTTATGGAACTATCTGGCCCTAACGCCCTGGATTGGTATTCCATTGGCGCTCTTGTTTTCCTTGTTTCTTGCTATCCTTATCGGCTACCCATGTTTCAAATTCAGGATCACCGGGCATTATTTTGCGTTGGTCACCCTGGCCTTGAGCGAGGTGATCAGCATGCTGATCATGGCGCTAAGAAATTCCACCGGCGGATCACTGGGGTTTACACCGAATCGATTCGGAGAGGGAACCTCTATTTATGCCCTGCAATTCGGACAAAAAGAGACGTTCTACTGGATTGCGCTGGTGGTCTGGATCGCCGGAATCTGGATTTGGAAAAGGGTCGATGTCGGTATGGAGCGTCACGCACTGGATGCCATCTCTGAAGATGAAGATGCGGCGGCCTCGGTGGGTATACATGTGACGCGTCAGAAACTGCGGATCACGATTATCAGCGCCGTGATGACCGCTTTCGGGGGAATCTTATACGGCCAGTATCAGATGTACATCAACCCTCAGACTTTGAGCGGCGTGGGCGTATCGCTCCAGATCGTCTTTGCGGTGGTTGCCGGAGGTATGTACGTGGCCTTTGGGCCCACGGTGGGGGCCGTGATCACCATTTCACTTGCCGAATTTTTGAGGGTCCTCATCGGAACCGCTATGGTCGGTTTGGACAACACCATATACGGTCTGATGCTGATTCTTTTCATTATTTTTCTGCCTCAAGGCATTTTGGGCGCAATCATGGAAAAGGGATCGCGAAAAAAGGCATTACGAAATCTTGCAACTGCAGTGAGCCTCAACATAAAATGAGGGGTGTGCACTGTTCTGCGAGAAGATCTGAAGCCCTTTCGGGCAGAAGATGGAGATGAAAAGATTTTTCTCACGCAGAGACGCAGAGCACGCAGAGAAAGGCCTTTCTTGTGTTTTTTAACCCTGCGAGCTCTGCGTCTTTGCGTGAGATACTGTCTTAGCCGTTTCTTTTGTTCAGTTCGCCAAGGGGGATTCACCCAGGTCGACGCATAACGTTGAATTCACGATCAGGATCAGGGAGGAATGAAATGGCAATGAATTTCAAACCCGAAGAGGTCGTTTTTCACCGGGAAGAATATCAGGCTTACCTGGCCGAAATACGTTCCAAAGACTACCCCCAGCTAATGAAAAAGGAAGTAGTTGGAAGGGTGCACTTTCGTCATCGTCTGCCCAATCCTTATCGGATGAATGGAAAGGCCCTTGTATCCTTCGTCATGTGCGGCAAAGATGTCAAGGAAGCCATCTTGAAAGCAGTGGACCGGCTGGGCGGTTTCGCCCAGGCGATCAAACCCCAAGACCGCATCCTGCTCAAACCCAATTTCAACAGCGATGATCCGCCTCCGGGCTCCACGGCCCTGGATTTCCTGGGGGCCGTTATCGAACTGTTGAGAGAGCATGGTTGTACCCAGATTTCCGTGGGGGAAGGCGCCGGCCGTCCTTGGGTGCCGACTTCCAAGGTCTTCGCAAAAACGGGCCTGTCGGCCAAGATGGCGGAGATGCAGGTACCGCTGATTGATTTCGATCACTCGGCCTACATCGATGTCCCCGTGGATGGGGAACATTACGATGTTATCGGTTATCCCCGAGAGCTGGAAGAATTTGATAAATTCATCTATCTCCCGACCATGAAGACCCACTTTGCGGCCGGATTTTCCATGAGCCTGAAACTGGCCGTAGGGCTGACGCACTTGTTTGATCGATTCCTGCTGCATGCCGACAGCAACATGTTCGTCTGTGAGCGAGCAACTGAAATGAACATTCCTATCAAACCCGATCTCATTATCATGGACGGGAGGGTCTCGTTCATCAGCGGGGGACCGGCCATCGGGCTGGCCGTCCATCCGGGTGTCATCCTGGCTTCCGGCGACCAGGTTGCCATGGACGTGCAGGGTGTGCATCTGCTTCAGAACTATGCGGCGGTCAATCATCTGACGGGCGATGCCTGGGCCCTTCCCCAGATCAGAACCGCCGTGAAATACGGTCTGGGAATCCAGAAGGAGGGAGACCTGCAATTGCTTCGCTAAAGCCCTCGAAATGATGGGTCTCACGCAGGGGCACAGGGCCCGCAGAGAAAGCAGCCGTCTGATTTCACCAAACCGTTGAGTTCCTGCCCTCCCGCCCTTTCGCCTTCCCCGTACACCATACACCTGGTGCCTTACGCCGCTCCGTCATTTCGTCCTCCGATCTCCGTCTTCCGGCCTTCCCCCGTACGCCGTGCGCCGTACGCCGATCCTTCATTTCCACCTCTGGTCTTTCACCGTATGCCTTACGCCTTGCGCCGTGCGCCGCTCAGTCATCCATACGGATTAATCCCTCGCTTTTTTCGTGACAGATCTTCACAAATGCCTTAATGATACCCCAAAGACGACTGAGGAGGCCCACGGCGGATGGCAAGAGTCACTTCCGACTATAACCTCGCAGTTATGAACCTCGCAGTTATGAACCCCGCGTTGGCCAGACAGTGGCACCCGACACTGAACGGCGATCTTACACCTCGCCCTGCTGCTCCCTTTTCCGGCAAACGTCCTTGGTGGCTCTACCCAAAAGGCCACCAATGGCAAGCGATAGTAAACAACCGAAGGAGGGGTAACGGCTGTCCCTATTGCGCCGGCCAACTGGTCACCAAGGACAATAACCTTCGGGTCATCAATTCCGGCCTTGCCAAACAATGGCACCCAACAAAGAACGGCTCGCTTCGCCCCAAGGAAGTCCGCCCCAACTCCTCCAAAATGGTGTGGTGGCTGTGTAGCAAGGGCCACGAATGGACGCCAAGGCTATCCGACAGGGCGGACGGAAGGGGGTGCCCCATTGTCCGCGCCGAAAAGCCCGCGAGGATAACTGCCTCGCGACCCTTCCCCCACATATCGCAAGTGAGTGGCATCCAACCAAGAACTGCGATCTCACTCCAAGGGATATGACGAAGAGCTCCAACAAGAAAGCATGGTGGATGTGCCTAAAGGACATGAATGGGTGGCTCCGAATCAGCAGCGCGGCATCGTAGCGGGTGTCACGTGTGTTGGAGGGAGAAGATCCGGAAAACACGTCGCAAAAAGGGCGCAGGTCTTCGACGTTTCCGAAGTTAATATATGATGCCCGCCATGGGCGAGCAGATCTCATATCCGATCGGTGGCGCCGAAAAGTTAAGTGTATCTGCAAGGCGCCTTGTGATCCAACTTATTGTTCTCTCACACTATTTGACATTTCATCTTTATAGGTGTATTCAGAGAAATCAGCTTGCATCTCGTTTTAACCATATCGAAGGAGACCGAAATGGTTGACAAAAACGGTACGGATGACACTGAAAAAAAGGAAAGTGCAGAAAAGATAAAGGGAAAAGATGAACCGACAAAGAAAGAGACTCCGAAACATATAGAAAGAGGCTTTTTATTTAATGATCCTTCAATAGCTGATGATTTCAACAAGACGGGATATTTAACAACTGGGGGCTTAGGTCTTGCGCAATGGCAAAAAGGTATCGATCCAAATCTTGTATACACTGGGTCAATAATCTTTGATCCAGCTGAAGGGATTACACTCGGTAGTACTGACTATTTGAGGTCAGCTTATCACCTCGAAGATAGCACTGCACAACTCAAAAAAGAAAAAATTGAACTTCTTGAAAAACTTCAAGAAACTCAGAAACAATTGAGAGAAAGTAAAGAAGACAAACAAAAACTTGAAGAAGCCAAAAAGCAAATAGAAATTTTTAAAGAAATAACCATTGCTTTGGATGAATTAAACGAAAAAATAAACAAAAAATTGGCATTAGGTAACCTAATCCGCCAAGTTAAGGAAACAGCGCGACAGAAGCTACTTGAAGACGAGAGCTTTCGCGACAAATTTGAAACAACTGAATGCAATGCCTACGTCTTATCGATTGACATTCGGCGTTCGACGGAACTCATGCTGAAAGCAAAAGACCCTCTTGTCTTTCAGAATTTTGTCGTTTCATTATGCATAGGCCTATCTAATATAATAACGGAAAATTATGGCATTTTTGACAAATTTACTGGCGATGGTATCTTGGCCTTTTTCCCTGATTTCTATAGCGGTCAAGATGCAGGCTTACTGGCCGTCAAATCTGCAATCGATTGCCATGCTTTCTTCGATGAGCACTATAAGCAAAACAGAAAATGTTTTGTTTCCATCATGAAAGATGTAGGCCTTGGGATTGGCATAGATTTCGGCCTAGCTTGTTTAGCCCGAATTATGGGCACCTATACGGTTGTTGGGACCCCAGTGGTCTACGCCTGCCGCTATTCGGGCGGAAATGCGGGTGAAACTCTGCTCAATCAAGTTGCGTATGAACAAATTTTCAATAACTTTAGAAGGTTTGTAAATTTTGAAGAAACCTCGATTACCATTAAAAACGAAGGAAATTTTATTGCCTACAAAATCACATCAAATGGAGAGCCAATAGAGTTTAAAGCTCCTGAGTGGGATAAAGATATCAAGGTAAATGTCAGTAATTAGTCATCCGATTCATTAGGCTACGCACCTGGCGCATTCGGAAACGGCGCAGCTTTTCAATCCAACGGTCCAATTCCCGAACGGGAATGTGTGATGGGGACGCTGTAGGTTTTAAGGGTGCCAGAAAAGTCATGAGGTGAGAAGGGTGGATGATGCCAAGGAAATCTCGAATCGATGCTGTCGGTGCCCTGCATCACGTCATGGTGAGAGGGATTGAACGTGGGGCAGTATTCCGCGACGATGCAGATAGGAATCACTTTCTGGAGAGATTGGGTGGAATCCTCCAGGAAACGCGAGGAGGCCATGGAAAGACGTTACGCGCTTCGATCCAGAGGTTTTGACCTGGAAAGAGGCGGATCCAGGGTATCGGAAGTGCTAGGCGTCGAGCCGGATGAGCTGTGGGCCAAAGGGAAGCACCGGAGGATTGTGGGGGCACGCAGTCTATTATGTTACTGCGCGGTAAGGGACCTGGGGATCTTCATGTCTTCCCTTGC
>JBGSUA010000037.1:0-3469 GCA_041753575.1 Desulfatiglandaceae bacterium | reverse complement strand
AAGGAAGACCAGAGAATCGAGCAAATATCGCTATTCAAGGCAAGTTGACGGTAGTTGACCACCAAATGGCGGTCAGAGAATCTTTTCAACATACCGCTTTGAGCGGTTCACGGTTTTGAAAGCCACCGGCTTTGCCGGTGGATTATAATTATAGCATTTAGGATACAAAAAGGCAAAGACTATTTGATGCGGCCCGGTACCGGCAAGCCCAATGCAAAGCTCACCGGGAGGAAACGCCGTTTGTTGCCGGTCAGGTGGAGCGCCGGGTTATGTGTCCCTTTAGTTCAGCCAGGGATAGCACTTCCCCCGGTTCTTTGCCCATGCCTCTTTGCCGAACTTCTTGATCATACCCAATTTGTGCGAAGGCGTCACTCCATGAAAGGACTTCAGGAAGTCAAGCTTTTCACAAACCTTGTATTCAGAGCATTCCCAGCACCCTTCCAGGGGGTCACCCTTCACTTTGATTCTGGTAAACTGAGAGGAAGGTTATAATAGCTGGCATCCACCCACACCTTAAAGCTATCCGGAGGTGTTACTCTAAAGCTTCTTGAGCCACATGGCAAACACCGGGTCCACCACCTTCCAGAGGCCGCTTTCTTTCTCCCGCTCAATAAGGTCTTCTTTTCTGAGCCTGTCGCGAGCAAACTGCACCGAACTTGGAGCAATCGCGCATCTGCCGATGAATTCAGCAGATAGCATTTCCTTCGCCGGGAACGCAGCCAGGGTACGAATGACGCGTACCTGGGATGTAGTCAACTGGGACAGAACCGCTTCAAACGCATACCGTTCGCTGTCAATGACGTTTTTCAGGGCCTGATCCACATCTTCCTGTGAGACTTTCTCGTTGCCGAGATCATACACCTCCCTGGAGAGGCGCTGAATATAATAGGGATGTTGAGCCACCTTGAAGGAAATGTCAGCACAGATCTTTTCAGGGCAATCTCTCCCCTCTCTGGAAAAAAGCCCTCCAAGGAAACTGATGACATCATGGTGGGGGAGAGGCGAAAGTTCCAGATTCATTGCTGATTGAAAAAAGGGACGCTTCCGATCAGAAAACATGGTGAGGAGTATTCCCCGTCTGCTGCCAAGAAAGAAGTATGATCCCTTCTGCCCCTGGATCCTTCCACGAATGATGCCTTCGATTTGGGCGGATTCCTTTAGCCTGGTGATTTCCTGAAACTCATCGAGGACAAAGTTCACACCATAGCCGGATTTAGCACTGAACTCTCCCAGTTCCTCCAATATGTGCTCAAGGAGTTCCTCGGGCTTTTCAAGCGAGCTGGGCTCCACGGTAACTGAGATTCCGTCGTGCGAGGGCTTGAACACCGGACGAAAGGAACTGAAATACTTAAGAAACCTTTTTCCTTTCTCCAATAAAGACTCTCTGGCGTGAATTGCGCCGAGGATGCTCCGGGCCATTCTGAACGCGGCATCGGAAACAGAGTCCACACCGAAGAGCTGGCAGTAAATGGTTACATACCCTTTCTTTGAGAGCGTTGCCTGCACGCGCAGGGCAAGCGAGGTCTTTCCATAACGACGCGGGGAGAACAGAACGACATTCGTACCGCTCTCAGCGCAGGATAGCAATCGGCGCATCTCTTCCTCCCTGTCGCAGAAAGGGCTGTCAGGTGGCAGGGTTTCGATCATGAAAGGGTTGGGCATTACATGTACCTCGTTATAACTTCTTTGTTACAAGATTACCGTAATGCAAGTGCAATGGTCAATAAAATTATGCACCCCTGGACACGCTATCGAGAAGTTCGGCGAGAAGAGTATTAACCTCACAGGCTCTTACTGTTTTCATATGTTCCTCCCATAGCCTGATCTAATACCAGATTGAAGTAAAGATTGATCCACCCCCGGATGATCTCGTCCTCATGCGGGGCCAAGTCTATGAACTTAACTCCTTTTCCCTCAGAGGTTATTCTTACCATCTCGGCTTTTGCTTTGGTTGACTCCTTCTCAAGAGGCGGTTTCATGTTGATAACGATATGTTGCGTCTTCGTGTTTCAAGGCCCGGCTTTTCGAGGAAACGGCTTGTTCTTGAATCTTTTTTTGGCTTTTTACCTAAACTTGGGCTTCCAAGGTAGTAATTAATCCGTAGAGGTTCATAAGAACCCGCATAAATTCATAACTGTTTTTTAGGGAAGGAGTTTTTTATGGTTGATCAAAATATTGAAATTTGGAAGCTGCCGGAGGTTATCCGACGAACAACCTTAAGCCGTACTATGATATATGATTTGGTTTCGCGGGGGAAGTTTCCGGCACAGGTTCCTCTGGGGGGCCGAGTGTCAGGCTGGCTCAATACTGAGGTTACACAGTGGATTCTTGATCGCGCATCGGAGCGGCCCAGTCGAATGGCGGCCTAGTTTGAGCTAACCGGATTACAGTACTTGTTTTTTGAGTCCATCAATATGGTCATCCCACCACTGCATCATCTTTCGGCGTTCTGCCAGATGTTAGGTATGGTTGTAGGAGGCTTTAATTTTGTTGCGCTCTGCATGAGCGAACTGACGCTCTATAACGTCTGAAGGCCAGCCGTTTTCATACAGGGTGGTTGACGCTGCGGCTCTGAATCCGTGGCCGGTCATTTCTTCTTTGCTGTAACCCATACGCCGGAGGGCTGCCAGTACCGTGTTCTCAGACATTGGTCTGTCTGCCGACCTCAATGACGGGAAAACATACCGCCCCCGGTCTGTCAGCGGTTTGATTATCTTGAGGACTTCCATCGCCTGGATAGAGAGAGGAACAATATGTTCCTGCCGCCTCTTCATTTTTTCAGCCGGAATGCGCCAGACGGCTCCGTCGAAATTTGCCTCCCGCCATTCTATGTTACGCAGCTCTCCAGGTCTTACGAACACAAGCGGGGCAAACTGAAGAGCGCATCTGGTTATGATATTGCCGTTATAGCCCTCGATTGCCCGCAAGAGACCTCCCAGTTCCCTGGAATCCGTGATCGCGGCCATGTGTCTGGATTTTATCGGCGTCAAGGCTCCTTTGAGATCGGCTGACGGGTCGCGGTCACAGCGCCCCGTGGCGACTCCGTATCTGAAAACCTGCCCGCATATTCGCTTTGTCCTGTGGGTAACTTCAATAGCTCCTCTTTCCTCTATGCGTCGCAATACCGCCAAAAGCTCAGGGGCTGTGATCTCTCTTATGGAACGGTTGCCTAATCATGGGAATATATTTTGCTCAAGTCTTGCTATGACGGTATCTGCGTGAGATACCGCCCAACTTTGACGGTATTTTAAGAACCATTCGCGGGCTACCGTCTCAAAGGCGTTTTCCTGCCTGTTTTGATCTGTTGACCTGAGCTGCTGCTTGTATTGCGAAGGGTCTATGCCACTCTTTAGGAGCTTTCTGGCTTCAGTTGCCTTTTCACGAGCCTCCGCCAAACTTACTTCCGGATACACGCCCAGACTGAGGGTTTTTCGCTTCCCATGGAACCGGTAGTCCATACGAAAATACT
>JBGSUA010000036.1:0-7403 GCA_041753575.1 Desulfatiglandaceae bacterium | reverse complement strand
CCCGCTGGTGGGCTCCATGAGCGTGAGGGATTGGCCGGGCAAGCTCGCTGGTCTCAAAATGATGGATCGAATCGTTTCGGTCGATGGCAGGGAGGTATTCAATGGCCAGGATGTACTGGATGCGGTCCACGACAAGGCGCCCGGGACGCCGGTAACTTATGTCGTGCAGGCAAGCGGTCGGACGCGTGAAGTCACTTTGCCGGTAACCATCTTCGGCGTCCGGGATTTCCTGCTCGTCTTTTTTGTTACTTTTCTGGGCGGACTCATCCTCATCTCTCTTTCCGTAATCGTTCAGATTCTAAAACCCAATACCTCCAGCAGTTGGGCATTTTTTCTGCTCTGTTTCTTTCTCGGCGGATACATGGTGACCGCCTTTGACGTGCAGTCTTCCTATATCCTTTTCCGTTTTCATTATGTGACACTGTGCTTTATGGCGGTTCCGCTTTTTCATCTTCTTATGATCTTTCCAGAGAAGAAGCGTATTGTGCAACGCTTTCCCAAGCTCGAGCACCTGATCTACGCTCCCTCTTTGATTCTGGCAGTGGGTTTTCAGATCTACCTGGTTAAGTTTCCGGAAATGATGGGTGCGGACTCGCTCGCGGCGCGGCTCTTGAGCTATCCGTTTCTGGGTACCATTGCGCGGCTGTTTCTCATCTTTTTCGTGCTGGGCGCGGTTGTGTTTGTAGTTCACACGAGTTACAGAGCAGACAGCGTCCAGGTCCGTCAGAGGGCCAGGATTATTCTTCTGGGGATCTCAGCCGCCTTTTTGCCTGCGGTTTTCATTATGTTGACTGTCAGTTTCGGCAAGGTTTATTTCCCTTACAATTTCATCGTATTTTTCGTCCTAATCTTTCCTGCCTCGATTGCATACTCCATAGTAAGACACAATCTCTTTGACGCCGACACAATAATCAGAAGGACGCTGGGGTATGCGGTGGTTACCGCCATGGTTGTGGGGGCTTATGCCTTGGTAAGCGTCTCTTTCAACGTTATTATGGGTCAATATAAACTGGCGCAATCGCGTGCTTTTCCGATTCTCTTTACACTGGGCGTCATTCTGGTGTTTAACCCACTGCGGGACCGCATCCAGGCGCTGGTTGATCGGCTCTTTTTCCGTAAGGAGTATGACTATAGTGCGATCATCGATAAGATCGGGAGAGCGATCACCTCGCTGATGGACCTTGGACAGATACTCAGACGTCTGACGCATACCTTCATCGAAGACATGTTTATTGATAGGACTTCGGTAATGCTTCTGAGTCCTGACGGGACCAGCTATCAAGTCTACTTTGCCGACGGGGAAAACAACCAGGATGTTGAAAACGTCGTTTTTAAGCGAGATGAGCCTCTGATAGAGATCATCGAAAAAGAGAAAAAAGAGCTTACCAAGAACGACGTGCTCGAAGACCCCAGATACAAGAATGTGTCTCAAGACTGTGCCGCCAATTTTCAAACTCTGCACGCAAGCCTGATAGTGCCGCTCGTATTTCAGGACAGGGTTATAGGGGTCTTGAATTTAGGAGAGAAAAAATCGGGCAAGTTTTACAACCGCGAAGATATCGATCTGCTGCATGCGGTTTCTAATCAGGCAGCGGTAGCCATTGAAAATGCCCGACTGTTTCAGGAAAACCTGGAAAAACAACGCATGGAGGAGGAATTAAACATCGCCCGGGATCTTCAGGCCAGTATGCTGCCGGCCGCGTGCCCACGAATCGAGGGATTTGAGATTGCGGCAAGCTCAATTTCCGCCAGGGAGGTGGGTGGAGATTTTTTCGATTTCATTCAAATAGAGGAAAATAGGGTAGGCCTGGTAGTCGGCGACGTAACCGGCAAGAGCGTTTCAGGTGCTCTTGTCATGTCCGCTTCACGAAGCGTGTTCCGCATGCTTTCCGAGGAGACACTGTCTGTCGGAGAGAGCATGAAGCGCGCCAACCGCAGACTTAAGCAAGACATTAGATCCGGGATGTTTGTGGCATTGCTTTACGCCGTCCTGAATGGGCAGGAGAGAAGTTTGACTATGTGCAGCGCGGGTCAGACCCAGCCGATTTATCTGTCTGCCAAAACGGGGCGGGCCGCTCTGTTGGAAACAGAAGGCGACACATTTCCGCTGGGTATCCTGGACGATGCCAATTATGAGGAGACGAGGCTGCAGCTCGGTATCGGCGACAGGCTTGTTTTTTACACCGACGGCATCGTCGAGGCCCTTAACGTAAAGCAAGAAATGTTTGGTTTTGAGAGGCTTCTGGGAGTGATTGAAGGTTCTAATGCGGATTCGGCTGAATCGCTCCTGAAAGAGATTCTGGAGAGCGTCAGCGTGTTCGTAGGTGAGGCTTCCCAGCACGACGATTTGACGGCCATTGTGGTCAGTGTTATAGAATAAAATGGAGGACAAAGTAGAAACAAGAATTATTTCACTTGGAGAAAACCGGGCATCAAGGACGAAAATATTTATATCACTATCCACTGCGCTGGCACCGATTTTTTCCGGAGTTCTTCTTCTTTTTCCTTTTCCGAGATATGATGTTACCTGGCTCGTTTGGATTGGCCTAGTGCCCCTTCTTTTGTCCCTGTTCGGCAAAAGCGCAAAGGCTGGTTTTTTTTTATCGTATGTCTGCGGCGTTGTTTTTTTTTCCGGAGTATTCTCATGGGCGTTTGCCATTCCCGGCTATAAAATTGTCCATCAGATAAGTCTGGCTTTTTATGCATCATTCTATTTTGCTTTCTTCGGAGTGGTTTTTTCGTTTATCGGCAGGCGACTAGGCGTTACCTGCGCATTTCTGTCGGCCCCGTTCATCTGGGTAGGAGTTGAATATGCGCGTTCTAATTGCGGCTTTTTGGCCTTGCCTTGGCCTTTGCTGGCGCACTCACAGTATGAGCAGCCCCTGATCATCCAAGTTGCTGCGTTCACTGGCGCATATGGCGTCAGCTTCCTCATCGTGCTTGTCAATGTGGCAATAGCAGCTCTCCTCTGGCCTTTTGCTTGCCGGCTGTCGAGGCATGATGGGAATTCTAATGGAGTTATTTCTAGCAGGGGCCGAAGTGCTATCGCAGGCACGGCATTAGTTCTGATCTCTTTTGCGTTGTTTTACGGAAATGCTGTGCTTGCAAAGCCGCTTTACGGAGCAAGGATCAAGATTTCCGTGCTGCAGGGCAATATTGACCAGGAAAAGAAGAGCAATCCATTTAAGAACGCCGATTACATTATTCAAAAATATTCAGAACTAACCCTGCAGGCATCCAAGAATGAGCCGGATCTCATTGTCTGGCCGGAAGCGGCAACTCCGGGTTTCATTTTCAAAAATATGAGGACGCTGGAAAAAATAACGTCCATTGTTAAAGAGGTAGAAACTCCTCTAGTGGTAGGCAGTGCCGAATATTCAAAGTTTGCGAAGAACTCAGTGGATAGGAAGAAGAGTGGTAATAGTGCCGTTTTTTTTTCTTCAAGCGGCAAGGTCCTCGGGCAGTATCTCAAGATTCGCCTGTTGCCGTTCGCAGAATACCTGCCGTATGTAGGCGTCATTCCTTGGCCTGATTTTATCATTCCCATGGCGAATAGGAACTGGGATACTGCGGGCAAGGAGTTTACGCTTTTTGAGCTTGATGGGGCCAGATTCGGCACGATTATATGCTGGGAAAATGCTTTTCCTAACCTTTTTAGACAGTTTGTGAGAAACGGCGCTGTCTTTATGTTAAATATAACTAACGAGGGTTGGTTTGGGGAAACCGCTGCCCCATATCAGTTTCTGGCCATGTGTGTATTCCGTTCAGTGGAAAACAGAAGATCCATGGCCCGGGCGGCCAACACCGGCATATCCAGTTTTATAGACCCCTATGGCCGCATAACCGGCAGAGTCCTGAACAACAATAAGGACATTTTTGTTGAAGGTTATCTCACCCGAGAAATTTATCTTTCAGAACGAAAGACTTTTTACACGAATTATGGTGATGTATTTGTTTATGTAATGTTAATAGTTACAGCTCTGGTTTTAGCCTTGTCTTTTCTTAAGCCTTTAAAATAGTTTTTTTATATTCGTTGCGAGACTTTTCCATGAACCTTATCATAATAACACCGGGGCACCCCGGGCCTGACAAGAAATCACTTCCGCCTGCCATGACAGCTCCTTATCTGGCTGCCATTGCAGGCCCTTTTGCTGATGAAATAGCTATCTGCGACCTTGCCGTGTCTTCATACGACAGGTCATCTCCAGCGCCGGATGTGGCTCTTTTTACTACTACAATGGCTCAATTCGACCAAGTCCATGAGCTGGCTTCATATCTCAAAGAACGTGGAACGGTAATAATACTCGGCGGCCCCTATGCGACACTTGCCTATGATTTCGATCCCAGGATAAAGGAGATGTCCGATTGTGTGGTTCTGGGAGAGGGAGAGAAGGCTTTGCCGGAGGCCCTGCGGGACCTGAAACGTGGGGCGTTGCAACCTTCATATCAGATGCCGGTTGATTCTCTGGCCGGCATACCCTTCAGCAGACTTGACCTGCTTAATGCCGGCAAGTACTTTTCGAGCACTGTGACCATCGGAACAAGGGGATGCACAGGCCAGTGTGAATACTGCTCGATACGCCACCTTTACGGCAAGAAATACCTTAAGCGTCCTGTTGAGGAGATAATTGAGGAGATACGTTTCCAGACTTCGAGACCAGGGATAGGCTGGCTGCACCGAAAGCTTTTGATGTTTTGGGATGATAACCCGGCCTGCGATCTTGATTGGTTCAACGACCTCCTGCAGAAGATGATACCACTCAAAAAATGGTGGCTGTCCCAGATGTGCCTCAACATAGCGGACCATGAGGAAACTGTGAAGTTGATGAAGGCATCGGGATGCAGGGGTATATTTGTGGGCCTTGAATCAATTTCTGAGAGGACTCTCGAGGGTCAAAATAAGGGAAACGTCAATCGGGTTAAGGAATACGCCCGCCAGTGCAAGGTGCTCCTGAGAAATGGAATCAATATCATAGGAGCCTTCATGTTCGGTTTTGACGAGGATACGAAAGACACTCTTTTTATGGAAACCCTGGAATGGGCTAAAGATCTGGGCCTCAGCCTCATGCAGACCCACCTGGTAACACCCTATCCTCACAGCCAATACTTCAAGACTCTGAAACGCGAGGGGCGGATCTTGACCACGGAAGCCAAGTACTACAATGGATATACTGTGGTACACCGTCCAAGCAATATTCATCCGGCGGAATTGCAGAAGGGATTTATGGAAATAAGGAAGAGGTTTTATTCTATGGGATCGTCAGCGAGGAGAATGATCAGGCACAGGATTGTCAAATGGCCTGAGTTTATTGTCTGGAATGCCTTTTTCCGTACTCCGAACTACCAGGTTATTCCAGGCGTGAACGTGCCGGATTGGCATAACTATTTAAATAGTTTGTAGTGTTCTGGATAGATTCACTTTTCTAATCATCTTGTCTCTTAGACTGGTTGTGTGTATAGTTGGACAAGAACCTTGATATGTAACCTCCTAAGGCCGCTATAGGATATCAGGCTAGACTGATAGAGAAGGCGGGCATTGGTTTCAATGGGAGAGAGGGTTACGGGGGGTCGTTATGAAAGAAGTTCCTGTTCATATTTCCTTGCCGTCGGTTTTGGGTTATGAGCGCATAGCGATGGAGTGTGCAGCGTCTTTTGCCAAATTGAAGGGTTTTCAACCCGACAAGGTGGATGATTTGAAAACGGCGGTTTCTGAGGCCTGCATGAATGCGATAGAGCATGGAAACAGGTGCAATGCAGGGAGCAATGTGTTGGTTATAATGCAGTTCAATGAGGGTGAACTGCTATTATGGGTGAAGGATGAAGGCCGAGGCTTCAAACATAAACCTGAGGAACCAAACATTGAGAGAAAGATAATGAGACTTCAGACCCCGAGAGGCCTTGGAATTTTCCTCATAAAAAGACTTGTTGATCATGTTGATTTCGATGCCGCAACGGATAGAGGACACGCCGTGCACATGAGGTTGAGCCTTCCAGAGAGGATGGCTTCCAACGCGGTTTTCAAGTAATAAAGGTCTAGTGATAAGGAGTTTCAAGACTCTAAGCGGAGGGTTGCTGGATGGGAAACGAGAACCAGATTGTCATAGAAAGGCACGGCACGGTAACCCTTCTGGACATCAAGGGAGATGTGACCAGTGCCTCCGAATCTTTTTTCAGTCAGGCTTATGCAAACCCTGACGCCTCAGGTGCCCGGGGTCTTGTTCTTAATTTTAGTGAAGGAGCCTACATAAACAGCGGCGGCATTGCCGTCCTGATCCAGCTTTTGGCAAAGACCAACAAAACAAAGCAGAAGGTAGGGATTACCGGCCTTTCAGATCACTTCAAGAAAATATTCAAGATGGTGGGGATTACCAGATTCGCAACCATATATGACTCCGTTTCCGAGGCCATTAGCGCTTTATAGGGATTAGCACCGGCGGGGATATCAACGCGGGTGTGGCTGAGATAAAAATGGCTTCCTGAGCTTCTTGCTGATGCCGGCATTTCTCGGGGGGCTCTTGCCGTGATATAGTTATATCCAGGGGGAAGGGATGGGGCAGATAAGTGTTTCTGATTCTAGCAAAGGCAATCTTGAACTGCCTGAACCAGTACAGGCCGAGCTTGACAGGCGCCTGTTTCATCTCAAGACTCTATATGACGTCAGCAGACAACTACTGGGTACGCTGGAGGTTGAAGCGGCCCTGAAGGAGTTCCTTCTAATGACCATGGGGAACTTCGGAGTCATGGAAGGTTTTATCTTTGTTAAGGATGACAAAACCTCCAAACAGACCCATCTAATTTCCATGGGGTTTGATGAGGGGATGCGTCCCATGCTGGAAAAGGCCGGGCGTCAGGTCATCGTTAAAGGAAACCCGGGAAGCCTGCTCCTCCGCGAGGAGGCGCTGGCTCAGTTTGGCTTCATGGATCCAACTCTATCCTGCGCCTTGGGCTTTTGCGTTGATGAAGATTGCTGTGGACTGCTTGGGCTCGGACCCAAGCTGGTAGGTGGGCCATACTCTCTGGAAGACAAAGATCTTCTCGGCACCCTGGTCAATAATCTTTTGGTATCTATCAAGAACGCCAGATATTCCGAGGCCCTTAAAAAGGCCTATGATGAGCTGACAAGCCTGAATAAGGCAAAGGACAAAGTAATAGACCACCTCTCCCATGAACTCAAGACTCCCATCTCATTGCTTCAGGCATCCATCGCGCTGCTGGAACGGAAACTGGCCAAACTTGTTATTTACCACGCTGAAGCGGCAGTTTGGAGAGAGATATTTACAGAGTAATTTGACCGGTGATATGAAGATGGGCAGATTAGCGAGGTAAGAAATTGACCTCAAAAAAAATAACCACCCTCATCAAGGGGACAGCAAAAAGGTGTGGAAGCCCGAAGCCTGCCCCCT
>JBGSUA010000035.1:0-32670 GCA_041753575.1 Desulfatiglandaceae bacterium | reverse complement strand
ATCAAAGCCTCGCCTTATCTCCAACACGTCGCATGCTGCATGCGTTTGTGCCAGCCTCACCGCAGAAAGCCGAGAACCCTGATCAATGACTCGGGCAATCACTTGCCACATAGCCAGCTTTCCCTCAAATCCATTGCCAAGGGCCTTGGCAATCCCCATCCTCTTGGCAATCTGATGCACTGCCCATACAGCTCCCATGGACAGACCCTCTTCCAGGTCAACCGATTGCTCAAGAGAGCCTAGTTGGGAAAGATCACTCTTGTGTTGCAGTGCTATTTTGATAGCGGCAATCTCCTGCGGTGTACAATGAGACAGGTTCGCCACAGTGCGTTTTTTTACCTTGCCGCCTTCCCGATAGGATTCTCTAAGCAGGACAGACTGGTAAATCTTTTTGCCTTTCTTGGGTCGTGATTTGTTTTCGACGATATGCATGCCTACACAATTAAATTAAAGAAACATATCTGTCAAGTAAATAATTACATCATAATAATTATTTTAGTGACTACATTTACAACCTAATAAATCATTATTTCTATTGTAATTCAATATGTTATCTGATTACTTTGAGGTGAACATCCGTTGTATAAAGCCCATTTTGTCGGCGAAACACATTTTTTCTTGACACACATTGATCGAGCATATAGACTAAATTCATTAAACTAAATTCAATGAGGTATTCCATGCAAACGATCAATATCCACCAAGCCAAAACACACCTTTCACGTCTGGTAGATGAAGCCGCAAAGGGAAATGTTTTTATAATCGCCAAGGCAGGAAAGCCGATGGTGAAAGTTTTGCCGCTATCGGATGGGGAGTTGAAAGGGACTGAAAGGCTTGGGTTTATGTCTGGTGAGATTTCGGTGCCGGAAGATTTTGATACCCTCGGAGCAAAGGAAATTGTGCAACTTTTTGAAGGAAAGGCTTCTTGAAGCTGCTTCTTGATACTCATATCGTCCTTTGGGCTGCGGGGCAACCGGAAAAGCTCTCAAAATCGGCCCGCAGTCTCTTGACAGCGCCTGAAAACATTTTGTTTTTCAGCGCAGCAAGTATCTGGGAGATTGTCATCAAGCGGGGACTGGGGCGCGATGATTTCAAGGTGGAGCCGCATCGGTTGAGAAAGATGCTCATCGTGCATGGTTACAACGAACTGCCTGTGGCCGTTGAACATGCTCTGGGAGTCGAAGCGCTGCCATTGCTCCACAAAGACCCTTTTGATCGCCTGCTGCTTGCCCAGGCCCGCGCGGAAGGGATGATACTTCTCACGGTTGATGCCTCCGTTCTCCAATATCAAGAATCCGTTCTGTCCGCTTTAAGATAGTATCCATAGTCCAGTGGCAACCTTTACAGGTCGGCTGATATACTAGACAGACTAGGCAGGAGACTATTATGCCGCGTGTATGGCAACTCCAGGAAGCAAAGAACAGATGCAGCGAAGTGGTTGATGAAGCGGTCAGTAAAGGTCTCCAGATCATCACCAAAGGTAAAAATGCTCTTTACCTTTAGGTCATGTTTCTGTATATAAGCGACGCGTATAGGCTTAATGGCATTGAGCGGCCTGAATGGGTAAGGAGAGATAAATGGTTGATAAGGATTTCCAAGCAGAGGACAGGGACCTATTGGAGAATCTGGCCGAAAAATACGGCATAGAAGGGGTTCGCTCCTGTTATGCTTGCGGCACCTGCGCGGCAGGCTGCCCTGCCAGAAGGGTAAATCCCGGTTACAACCCACGCAAAATTATCCGGATGCTTGTGCTCAACGAGGCTAGATCGCTCCTTGAGAAAGACTCGATCTGGTTGTGTTCCAGTTGTTATACCTGCCAGGAAAGGTGCCCACAGGGCATCAAGATAACAGACCTAATCACCGCTTTAAGAAACCTGGCGGTTGAGAGAGGAAGGAGCCCCTCCGGCGTGGCTATGCAGGCAAACCTTGTCCGGAGCCAGGGTCGGCTGTACGCACTGGATGAATTCGACGACAAAAAACGCAAGAAGGCCGGCCTGCCCTCTCTGGCTCCACGAATCGAAGAGGCTGTCCGGCTGCTGAAAGAGGAATCATGAAATATGCTCTTTTCTTGGGCTGCACGATACCGGCCCGTTCCAGAAACTATGAAATGGCAGCGCGGGCAGTGGCTGGCCGGCTTGGCATGGAGTTTCAGGATCAGCCTGATTTTTGTTGCTGCGGTTTTCCGATAAAGGCATCAGACGAACACGAAGCGACTCTCCTGGCCGCGCGCAACCTGGCCCTGGCAGAGGAAATGAACCTGGAGATCTGCACGCTTTGCAGCGCATGCACTGCCATGCTTGCCGAGGTAGCTCACAAACTGCGACACGACGAGGGCTTTCGAGAAGAGATAAATAGAGATCTGTCAGCGATAGGCCGCAGGGTGAAGGGAACGGCCAGTGTAAGGCACTTTGCGCGCATCCTCCTTGAGGACATCGGCGTGGAGAGTATCCGCAAGTCAGTGAAGGTTGATCTGAAAGGACTTCCTGTTGCTGTTCATTACGGATGCCACTATCTCAAGCCTTCGTATATCTATGAGGGGGGCGAAGATCCGGAGGCGGCAAGGTCTCTTGATGAACTGATAGCCGCGGCCGGGGCCAAGTCCATTTCATATACCCGCAAGAAGTTCTGCTGCGGCGGCTCCGTGCTGGTAGCCGACGAGAAGACCGCCCTCGGAATGGCAAAGGAAAAACTCGATCAGGTACAGGCGGCGGGGGCCCGATCCATGGTTGTGGTTTGCCCCTTTTGCAGTGTCATGTATGACGATAATCAAAAGAGCATTGAGAGCTCATTCAATGTTTCTTACCAGATTCCTGTATTATACCTTCCCCAGGTCCTGGGCCTTGCAATGGGCATGGATCGAAAGACCCTGGGGCTTAATATGAACGTAGTTAAGACCAACAAGATAACGGAAGAGATCCTTGGCACAGAATAAAGACAGCATACTAGTGGTGGGTTCAGGTGTCGCCGGCCTGAGCGCCTCTATGAGCCTTGCCCAGCAGGGGTACAGGTGCATCCTTGTCGAAAAGGCCGCTTCAATGGGTGGGCACGCAGCCGGTTATACCTGTAAGGCGATAAACGGGAAATGCCAGAAATGCGGCGCCTGTCTGGTTGACGATCTTATGGCCCGGATTAGAAACTTTCCTGGAATCGAAATTCTTTTAGAAACTAGTCTTGATCTGATTGAAAAAAAAGGAAGGGGCTTCACAGCTAGCCTGACCAACAAGGCAGGCCGGCAAGACATAAACTGCGGGGCCATTGTGCTGGCTACCGGTTTCAAGCCATTTGATCCTAACGAAAAGCCCAACCTTTGCTTCAGCACTATCCCCAATATGATCACCGCCGCGGAACTTGAGACGATGCTCAGGGAAAAAGAACTCCCCTATCGTCCCTCGGACGGGAGTAAGCCTGAGACCATCGCCTTTGTTCAGTGCGTGGGAAGCAGGGACCCCAGGCAGGGGCATCCATATTGCTCTCAGGTCTGCTGCGGTTACGCCATAAGGATGGCCAAACGGATACTAGATCGGGCGCCCAAAACAAAGATTACATTCTTTTTTATGGACATTCAGACCTTCGGGAGGTCTTTCGCCGAAAGGTGGGCAAGCCTGCAACAGGATTTTATCTGGATAAATGAAATACCCGGTGACTACTTTGTTTCTGAAGGCGATCGCGTGGGGGTCTCGGTCGAGGTAGAGGATGAAATTATGGATTTATCCTTTGATATGATGGTGCTTTCAGTCGGCATGACCCCGGCGGATGATCAGCTCACATATCAGCAGATGCTTGACCTGCCTACTAGCAGCGAGGGCTTCATGCTCCCTGATGAGGATAGGGGCGTGTTCATGGCCGGAAGCGCATCCGGCCCGATGAGTATAGAAAAAAGTATCACGGACGCCATGGGCTCTGCCGCCAGAGTAATCGCCTATATGGAGGGAGCAAGATGAGTCTGCGAACCATTGAGAAACGCGTGATGGTTCTTGGTGATGGCGAAACGGCGATAAGGCTGAGCATGGCCCTGGCTGCATCCGGTATGGACGCCCATCTGCTGTGGGCATCCGACATCCCGCCTGAAACCGCTCCGGAAGGCATTACTCTTGAATCATCTGCTCGTCTTGTTGCCCTGAAGGGCCAGGTGGGAGATTTTACGGCCACCATCCTTAGCTCAGATAAGTTCATCAGGAAACTGGTCGGCTCCGTAATAGTTGCTTTTGAAAGCCGCGCCGAATCTGTCTTTGACGTGGCCGAGTCCCCCCCGCACGGAAGTATAATAACCCTTTCCGATGCGGAGGCGGCCCTAAGAGGCGAAAAACAGATA
This sequence comes from Desulfatiglandaceae bacterium, assembly GCA_041753575.1. Classification (GTDB taxonomy): domain Bacteria; phylum Desulfobacterota; class DSM-4660; order Desulfatiglandales; family Desulfatiglandaceae; genus CG2-30-51-40. The sequence goes on along the minus strand of JBGSUA010000035.1, from coordinate 28,358 downwards.
TCCGAAGACGTCAAGACGGTTGTGTTTCTAGACCGTCTGGATGGGGCGTCAAATCCGGCATCCAGCGAGCGGCAGTTTAATGCCATCCTGGCATTCCTGGATCGGGGCATAAAGTGTTATGCCCTTGGATGTCAGATGAAGGTAGCGGGCCGGAACCTTGAAATTCTGTATGGCAGGGCAAGGGACGGAGGCTGCGTTTTTTTCAAAAACGATTTTCTCTCCCTCTCTTTCACCCAAAACCGGCCTTTTATCCGCTTCGAAGACCTGATCCTTCATGAGGAAAAAGGGCTTACAGCGGATCTGGTTATCCTTGCGGAGAACTTTCTGCCAGGACCATCCCTTTCTGAGCTTAAAGAAATACTCGGGGTGGAGACCGACAGAGACGGCTTCATGCAGGCTGACAATGTTCTACGCCTCCCTCTCCAGACCAACCGCCGCGGCGTGTTTGTAGTTGGGCCAAGCCGATCACCTGTCACAAGATGGGACCTCAATCAGGAGATTCCAGCCGCAGTCAGTCAGGTAAAAGAACTCTTTGCGTGGGCGGAAAGTTTTCCCTACGAAGAGGTGATAAGCTTTGATATTGACGCATGCGCACGATGCCTGACATGCTTCCGCAGTTGCCCTCACCGAGCGATCCACTTTACCAATCGCCCCAATTTCCTGGCTCTGGCATGTCAGCAGTGCGGGATCTGCACCAGCTTGTGTCCTAATGAGGCCATAGAGCTTCGTGACATGGAAAAAGACAGGATCAAGGGTCTTATCCTTGCTGCCGCGGGAAGGAAAGGCTCGGATAGCGCCCCGGTGGTCGTCTTTGCCTGCGAAAAATCCGGGGCCCGGATCCTCAAGTCCATACCTTCGGAGGACGCGCTGCTCAGACGTATCCGCTGGATACAGTTGCCATGCGGGGGGACTCTCAGGACGCAATATCTGCTGGACGCTATAGGAAGCGCCTCAGAAATCCCCGAACAAGTTCTGGTTCTTGCATGCCACGAGGATAACTGCCGGTCGGGAATGGGCACGATAAAGGCCAAAGGCACGGTTGAGCGGGTGAAATCCTTCCTCGATAGCGTCGGATGGAATCAGACAAAGGTTCAGTTCATCTCAACGGCGTCGAATGAAGCAGGGCGTATTCGAAAACTACTCACCGCGTGACGACCCGGCGATGCAAGGTCCCGACGTACAGCTAGACCCCCATGGTTCGGCTGGGGCCTGTCGCGGGAGGGCCACCCTGCTCCGGCAAAGGCGGGGTGCAGGAAGCACAGTACCCTCACCCCAATCTGCCCGCAATCGAAAAGATCAGATCCGCGTTTCGATCCTGCTCGTTTCCGCTTCCGTCGAACTTATCCTTTGAGGCTTCCGCATAGCTCGCCCTGGCATTCTCACCGAGGTGACCTGCCGCCTCCTGATTAAACACAAATGTTCGTAACGCCCCTGTTCCTTCAGGATTTATATAGATTTCCAGCATCCTTCCCTGCTGGGGAAAATCAATAAGAGACGACGTCTGAATCTGCCAGAATCCTAACCCTCCGGAGGCCGGGTAAGGCGTTATTCTGTTCTCATGATCATGCCCGCAAAGAAGGGCTATCACCTTTGGGCTGGCGAGGAGCAGATCAAGAAGCTTTCGCTGATTTTCCCTTATGCGCGGGATCGGATGGTGAGAGACCACAATCCCAAGGTGGTCCGGATGGCCCTTCAACTGCTGCGCCAGCCATGCCAACTGCTCGTCGCTTATCTGACCGGATGCGCTCCCCTCGCTTCTGCTCGTGTCAAGCACGTAAAAACGAATTCCAGGCCTTACCCCGCCGCCCTTAAGCCCTCCATGGACAGGTGGAAGAGCCGTGAAGGAGTAGAATCCCACCCTGACAGACGGATTCACTTTGGACCTCGGACTGAAGTCGAACCCCTTAGCCCTGGATCCATAGGTAGTCCCCGGCGTATCCTTTCCTGTGGGAAAGTGCTTTTCTATAAACGCGTTCTTGTCAAGAAAGTCCATGCCTGAATAGGCCTCTACACGCCTTGAGGGGATGTTGCCAAGGACAAGCCGGTCATGGTTTCCGACCGTCTGAAACCACGGAATCTTTAGCTGGTTCATCTCCGTCAGGAAGGCGATCAGCTCCCTTATTGTCCCAATATCAACCGAATCCCCCGTGCTTACGACGAGATCAATGTCCGCGTCTGCCGCGTTGAGGGTCTTTATCACAGCTCTGAGTACGTCAACGTCAAAGCGCTCAATGATCTCATGCCTGTCGAGGCCACCAAACCCTATGGAATCACCGAATCCGTCCAGCATTTTCTCAAGCTTGGGATGCCCCATGAGGCTGAAACCCTCCAGGGTTATGTGAACGTCTGAGAGCTGCGCCAGGGAAATCATACGCGCTGATTCCGGGCCTAAGGCAAAAGCTCCTCTGATATCCGCGAGGTCTTTTCTCAGTATGAATCTATCAGGCCGCCTTGGAGGTCTTGCTTCCCCTTGGGCCGGCGCGTGAAGCAGGCTTTCGTCAAGGAATCTTCTTGCGCAACCTGTAAAACCCGCGCCTACTCCGCCGACCCCGGCAATCGCACACAACCTGAGAAAGCCACGTCTTGACCATCTCATAGGAACCTCCTTCAAACCTAGGGGTTAAACCCGAGCGCAGGCATTTAAATTGTGTCGCCCGCGCAGGAAGCATACCATGGGAAGATTACAGGCTGATTCTCTTAAGCTAAAAAATTATGTTTTTCTCCTTTAGATACCGCGCAATCCTTAAGGCCGCCGCACTCACATCCTCTGCGTGGGAACGAATGACAAGTTCAGGCGACTCCGGCGCTTCATAAGGAGAGGATATTCCGGTAAAATTCTTTATGGTCCCCGCTCTGGCCTTTTCATATATTCCCTTTTTGTCCCTGTCCGCGCAGACATCCAAAGGGCAGTCCATGTGGATTTCAACGAATCGGCCGTCGTCAAGGAGGGATCTGACCCTCTGGCGGTCTTTGCGATACGGTGAAATGAAGGCCGTAATGGCTATTATCCCCGCATCCACAAATAGCTTCACCATCTCGCCTATGCGGCGGATATTCTCTGTTCTGTCTTTTTCAGTGAAGCCAAGGTCGCTGCAAAGCCCCATCCTGACGTTATCCCCGTCAAAGACATACGTGGAACACCCCATATCGTGGAGTATCTTTTCAAGACGATGGGCGCAAGTGGATTTGCCTGATGCCGAAAGTCCGGTAAACCATATTGCAGCGCCCTTGTGTCCGTGGAGCCTTTCTCTATCACCGAGGGATATCTCCCCCTTAACCTTAAATATGTTGCGTTTTTCAGAGGAAAGAACCATTTAAGCCTTCCAAAAGCTGCGATGCGCATCGGTAGTATTCTAGATACCAGTCAACAAAACTCCCTATTCCCTCTTCTATTCCGGTCGCGGGCCTGAATCCGACAGCAGAAAAAAGATCATCTATGTCGGCGTATGTAGCAGGGACATCACCTGGCTGCATGGGAAGGAACTCCTTAAGCGCCTGTCTCCCCAGTTTTTTCTCGAGAGCGCCTATGAAATCCATAAGCTCGACCGGATTATTATTCCCTATGTTAAAAACCCGATAAGGAGATGGGCTGGAGCCCGGGTCGGGACTATCCCCGCTCCATGCCGGATCGCCTTTCGGGATGAGGCCCAGCACCCTTGCCACGCCCTCTACTATGTCATCAATGTAGGTGAAGTCCCTCTTCATCCGTCCGTGATTAAAAACCTTTATGGGTTTGCCTTCAAGTATGGCCTTCGTAAAGAGAAAGAGCGCCATATCCGGTCTTCCCCAAGGGCCATATACGGTAAAAAACCTCAACCCCACTGTTGGAAGCCCGTACAGATGGCTGTAGCTATGGGCCATAAGTTCGTTTGCCTTCTTGCTGGCGGCATAGAGGCTTATCGGGTGGTCCACGTTATGGTGAATGGAAAAGGGCATTTTCGTGTTGAGACCATAGACCGAGCTGCTTGAAGCGTAAAGAAGAAGAGGCACCTTCGAGTGTCGGCAACCCTCCAGGACATGCAGAAAGCCGACCATATTGCTCTGGACATAGGCGTGGGGGTCAGAGATGCTGTATCTGACGCCTGCCTGAGCCGCAAGGTTCACCACCCTGTCAAAGCGCCTGGAGGAAAAAAGCTCCTCCATATCCTTTCTGTCAGCGAGATCCATTTCCAGGAAATGGAATCCTTCAAAAGGAGAGAGGATTTCGAGCCTTGCTTGCTTGAGGGACACGTCATAATACGGATTCAGGTTGTCAATGCCGACAACTCTGTGTCCGAGTTCCAGAAGCCTTCGGCTCAAATGAAAGCCGATAAAGCCTGCTGCGCCTGTAACCAAGATTTCCATAATACTAGGAGACTTTCCTTTGATATGTAACTAACGGTCATGCCCTGTTAGGGCACAACGAAGCATGAAAATGCCGCATGTCATTCCGAACTCGACCCGGAATCCAAGTCGTCATTCCGGCGAAGGCCGGAACAAGGACTGGATAGCGGCCTGCGCCGCTATGACTATCAATTTTCATATAAACGTCATAAAAAAACCATTGTTTTCAATACCAGTTAAGGTGCGGGGTGTCAATGAACATGACCACGCGGCTCGGCAGACTGTCTGCCGGATATCGGCAATTGTCCCCCCCCCCCAAAAAAAGCAAACCTCCAACCTGCGGACGGAAAAAATGCCTGGTTCTACTTTTCGGCCTTTGGAGGACTAACAAGAGCCTCCCCATTCAGCACGGTCACGCCATCCTGATTGACGCACCAGGTCCTGAGTCTGGCCCGGTTCTTACCGTGGTCAAGCTCCAGTACCTCAGCATTGGCCGTTATGGTATCCCCTATTCTGACCGGGGCCAGGAACGAAAGTTCCTGTTTCAGATAGATACACCCCGGTCCCGGCAGCCTGTTTGCCATGACAGCCGATATGAACCCCGCGCAAAGCATGCCGTGGGCGATCCTCGTCTTGAAAAAAGTGCTCTTTGCGTACTGCTCGTTTATATGGGCGGGATTGAAGTCCCCGGTTACGCCTGCATACAGGTAGATATCCGTCTCTGAGACAGTCTTGGAGAACTCAGCCCTTTCTCCCACATTCATTTCCTTTATAGTCTTTCCGATCATCTCTGATCTCCCTTAAGACTCAAGCCTTGGCGGCTCTGAGCCGCGGAGGAAGTATCCTTACCTTGCGTAGCCCCTCCAGTAATGAAACCGCATCCACAGGACAGAATCGCGCGCAAACGCCGCAGCCGAAGCAGGCCTTTTCATCCACCTGCGCCTTGTCGTCAGCGTTGAGGGAGATGGCCTCCGTCGGGCATCTTTCCACACATTCACCGCAGCCTACACAGACTTCCTGGTCAATAACTGAGAGGTGATAGGTGGAATTGCAAAGAGGAAAGACCCCGTCCCTCCACAGGTTAAGTGTATCGCAGCAGTCCTTGCAGCAGTTGCAGATGCTTGTCTCGGGTCGGTCTTCACGGCTCATGGGATGGAACGCCTTGTGCACCAATCCAGCCTCTTCTGCCTCCCTCATGATCTTTAAGGCCTCTTGCTTTGTGACCATCCTGGCAAATCCCTGAGCAGCCGTGTGTCTTGCAGATTTACCGAATGTAAAACAGTTCAGCGTGGGGGCTTCTGTCTTACAGGGTTCTCCCAACACCGATCTCCTCTGTCTGCAAAAACAGTGGCCCACGGCAATCTCTTCGAATTTAGCTATTATCTCTTCGATGGACTGACTGGGCAGGATAAATTCCTCCGGGACACTGACTTCCTTTGAAATCGGGATAATTTTTATAGGCTTTCCGTCTCCGCCGGTACTAGCAGGGACGGTCCTGTCCACGGGAGGAGCCGCTTTGAAGACCGGCACAAGATTGTCATAGTTTGCCTGTATCTGATCCCTGACCTGCTCAAAGAGGTCCTGGAAAAGCCCGGCAAGCCTCTTTTCATCCTCGGTACCCTTGAGGTCCCCCATGAACTTATATTCCATAAGTCCAACGTTCATAAGAGGGAGGAGCCTGTAAACCATAACTCCCGAGGAGCTGGGCTGATTGAAGATAAATCCCTTCCCGGCCAGGCTCCCTGCAATCCTTTTGACCTTATCCGCGCCCATTCCGCTTGACAGCGCAAGCTCATCTTCCGTCTGAGAGGCCTTGTCGCGGAAGGCATATATGAGATCAAGCTCCTCAGGCACATCCCCTACTGACGCCTTCAAAATACCTATGCTCGTCTTGTTTACCGGGAAGGGAACAAGTCCCTGGCGGCATACCACCTCAGCCGCCCTCTTAAACCTTTCTTCCAGAGAAATCTCATTCATGTCCTCACCCCTTGGAGTTATTGTCTCAGCGATATGAGTATCTACAAAATCAGCCGCATTTTTTTTGTTAATACCGGGATCAACTCCCAGTTCAATTGTTTTCAGGTTTATTTATGGATGGGCACCAGCCTATAATAGACCCGATGCGTTTGTAAAGGTGGTCTGTGTTTCTAAAAAACTGTATCTATGAAACACCGGCCTCGCTTTGGACTGTTTCATCTTTCGCGGTGGCGGCCTCGGAAAAACGGATGTCTTTTCAGATACAGCCTTTTTAGTTGACAGTTGGAGGGGGCCTTTCTTATACTGATTCAAACATTGTTCTTTAGCAATCTTAAAACCATAAGAAAAGAGGAGGGGTATCGTAATGAAGAAGTTGATCCTGGTAGCTGTTGTGCTCTTCGCGTTGGGTCTGTTTGCAGGGCCTGGTTTTTCTTTTGCAGAGGATACAATCAAGGTCGGCATCGTTCTTCCTCTTACAGGAGATCAGGCAAAGTTCGGTGAAATCGAAAAGCTTTCCTTTGATATAGCCATTGAAGAAATAAACAGCAAAGGCGGAATCAACGGCAAAAAGATTGAGTTCATAATCGAAGATGATACGGGAAGGCCTGAAGTAGGCCGATCAGTCGTTGAAAAGCTCATTACAAAAGACAAGGTAGTCATGATAGGAGGCGGGTACAGCAGCTCCGTCACCTATGCCGTCGCGGGCGTATGCCAGCAGAATCAAATGCCATTTCTTATCAATACCGGATCGGCGGATAAGATTACCGAGCAGAAATGGGATTACATCTTCAGATTGAACCCTCCGGCAAGCAAATACTCCGCTTCAGTGGAAGAACTGCTGGCTGAGGTAATCAAGCCCAAGACGGTTACTATCCTTCATGAAAACTCCCTCTTTGGGACAAGCAGCGCCAAGTCCTTTGAGGAGGAATGCAAGAAGGCCGGCTACCAGGTACTGCTGAAGCAGGGCTATGAGGCAGGCGGGATTGATTTCAAGCCGGTTCTGACCCAAGTAAAACAGCTCAACCCTGACGTAGTCTATATGGTGTCCTATGTAATGGACGCTGCCTTGATAATGAAACAGTCCAAGGAACTGAAGATAGCACCTAAGATGTTCATAGGCGGCGCTGCCGGTTTCACCCTTCCCGAGTTTCAGCAGAACGCAGGAGCCGCATCCGAAAAAATCATCTCTGCCACCTTGTGGCATCAGGTTCTGCCCTTCCCTGGGGCCATGGATTACTATAATAAGTTCAAGGCTAAATATAATAAAGAAACCGAGTATCATGGAGCCGAGGCATACGCAGCGGCTTATGTAATCGCAGATGTACTGAAGAGGACCAAGTCTCTTAAGAATGAAGACATAAAGAAATCCCTTTCCGAAACCGACATGATGACGGTCTTCGGGCCGGTGAAGTTTACCACGTGGGACAAGATGACAAACCAGAACAAGGCCAGCACATACGTGGTCCAATGGATCAACGGAAAGCTGGAGATGGTCTGGCCTAAAAACCTTGCGGCAAAACCTTTTGTTTATCCCGTCAATTGGCTTAAAGAGTGGGGATATTAATATCCATTTAAGTATGTTATACGCCCGAGGGCAATCGCCGGCCGCCGGCTGAGGCCCTCGGGAAAAGAATAACCCTTTTCATAAGGGGGACCCTATGACTGTCTTCCTCCAGACCCTCGTAGCCGGCATCCTCATCGGCGGCATCTATAGCCTTATCGGGATCGGCATGACCCTCATCATGGGCGTTATGGGTATCATAAATCTTGCCCATGGTCAGCTTATGATGGTGGCAATGTACATCACGCTGATCCTCTTTAACGTGCTTAATTTTGATCCATACATATCTCTTTTTATCGCCATGCCATGCCTTTTCCTGCTGGGAGTGCTCATCCAGAAGTTTCTCCTCAACCCCCTCATGAAGATAGAGTCCATTTTGCCTGAAAATCAGGTACTTATGACAGTCGGCATCGGGATGGTTCTGACAGAGATAGTAAGGTTTATATTTTCATCCGATTACAAATCGGTCAAGACATCCTACAGCTCCTCCGCTTTCTTCATCGGGGACATCTCCTTCAGTCTTCCCATGTGCATTGCCTTTGGTGTTGCTCTGGTATTTACAGCCCTGCTTTTCTGGTTTCTCCTCAAGACCGATATCGGCAGATCCATCCGCGCAACCGCTCAGGATAAAGACGCGGCAACCCTAATGGGTGTCAATACCGGACGAATAACGGTCATCACATTCGGCCTTGGTTCCGCTCTTGTCGCAGCGGCCGGCAGCCTCCTTCTGCCAATCTTCTACCTCTTTCCGGATGTCGGCGGCCCCTTCACGCTCAAGGCATTCGTTATTACCATTTTAGGGGGTCTGGGGAGCACTGTCGGAGCGCTAGTCGGCGGAGTGGTACTCGGTATCGCGGAGTCCCTGGGCGCAACTTACATCGGCATGGGATACAAGGAGATGGTCGGGTTTGTCATCTTCGTTCTTGTCTTGGTCTTCTTGCCCGGCGGCCTGAAGCGCCTCACCAAGATATAAGGGAGGAGCCATGAAATCCAAAAACATTACATTGATAGTCCTGGGAATCTTTTTCCTCCTGTTCCCTTTTATAATTAGATCGGAATACTATCAACATCTTGTAATCATAGCACTTATGTGGGTAGTCATAGGATCGTCATGGAACCTTCTGGCAGGCTACACCGGTCAGGTCTCTTTCGGACACGCAATATTCTTCGGCGTAGGGGCATATACAGCTGGGATTTTCGTAACCAAGCTCGAGATATCCGCATGGTGGGGAATGCTCTTCGGAGGCTTCGCAGCCATGCTGATAGCACTATTCGTAGGCTGGGTATGCTTTAGACTGCGAGGGCCCTACTTTGCCCTGGCTACCCTTGCAGGAAGCGAGATCATCAGGCTTGTAGCCACCAACTGGGAAAGCCTTACTGATGGAATGGTAGGGATCCTTATCATTCAAAGCTTCAGAAGCAAGCTTCCCTATTACTATATAGTCCTTGGACTCGCTGCCGCCTGTATATACGCAATCCATCTCGTCATAAAATCAAAATGGGGTTACTATTTCGTATCCATAAGAGAAGATCAGGATGCTGCGGAGTCTCTTGGCATCAACACAACTCTTTACAAGAATATCTCTCTTCTTATAAGCGCATTCTTTGCGGGCAGTGCAGGCGCCTTTTACATGAATTACATGGCCTTTATTGATCCGCATGTGGTTTTCTCTCTTCACTATATCTCTATTATGGCCATCCTTGTGGGCATTGTGGGAGGAGTCGCAACCATCATGGGGCCAGCGGTCGGGGCCTTTGTAATGGTGGGTGTGCAGGAGACCTTTAGAAGCGCCTTTTTCGGCATCGCTCCCAGATGGATCAGCGAGGCGCACGCATTGGTTTTCGGCCTTCTGGTGATATTCGTCATAATGTTCATGGCCAACGGCATTGTGGGTGACTGGGGAAAGATCAGGAGAGTTTTATTAAGATCGAGGCCATCGGCCTAGAGGAGGGAGACCGTATGCCGCTTCTTGAGTTGAAAAAGCTGGTCAAGGACTTCGGCGGGCTAAAGGCCGTCAACGAGGTAAGTTTTCAGGTGGAAAAAGGGGAGATATTAGGCCTTATTGGGCCCAACGGCTCCGGAAAGACGACCATCTTCAACTGCATCAACAACTTCTATCCCATCACTAAGGGCGATGTAATCTTTAAGGGCAAAAGTATCAAGGGATTGAAGCCTCATAAGGTTTGCCACCTGGGGATTGGAAGGACCTTTCAGGTGGTAAAACCGCTTGCGCGCATGACCGTACTGGAAAACGTCACAGCCTCAGCATTCTGCCGTTTCAATACAATTCGCGAGGCACAAAAGGAGGCTGTTCGAATCCTTGAATTCTGCAACCTGGATAATTCAAAGGAAAAGCTTGCCAAGAGTCTCCCCATAGGAAGCAGGAAAAGACTTGAGATCGCCCGCGCCCTTGCCACCAGGCCTGATTTGATCCTTCTGGATGAAACCGCGGCAGGCCTGAATCCATCCGAGCTGGACGAGGCCATTGATCTTATCAGAAGGATCAGGGAAAGCGGAATAACCATACTGATCGTAGAACACATTATGAAGCTTATCATGTCCATTTCCGATCGTATTCACGCCATAAACTTCGGTCAGACGATAGCTGAGGGCTCACCCAAGGAGGTGGCCAACAATCCAGCCGTCATCGAAGCCTATCTTGGAGAGGAATATGCTAGAAGTTAAAGGCATTGATGTATTCTACGGTGACCTCCAGGTGCTTTGGAATGTCTCTTTTCACGTTAATGAAAGGGAGATACTTGTCCTTGTAGGCGCTAACGGAGCCGGGAAATCAACGACTATTAAAACCGTCTCTTCGCTGATCACGCCCAGAAAAGGGAGCATCGAATTTGACGGCGTGAGGCTTGACCAGACTCCGCCCTACAGGGTGATTGAACTCGGCCTTGTTCATGTCCCCGAGGGCAGACGCCTTTTCTCCCTGATGAGCGTGGAAGAAAACCTCATCATGGGTTCCCTTTACGGTGAAGCAAAAGAAAAGCGTTATACCACCGTGGAGAAGGTCTATGACATTTTCCCCAGGCTCAGGGAGAGAAAAAAACAACTGGCCGGGACCCTTTCCGGCGGAGAGCAGCAGATGCTTGCAGTTGGCCGTGGGCTCATGTCTCTTCCCAGGATGATGATGTTCGACGAGCCATCCCTCGGTCTTGCGCCTATCCTCGTGCAGGAGATCTTTCACATGGTTAAAAGGGTCAATGAGGAAGGTGTCACGGTTCTCCTGGTGGAACAAAACGTAAAGCAGACCCTTGCCATGTGCAATAGGGCCTACGTACTTGAAAACGGAAGAATTGTACTTGAGGGAGAAGGCAAAGCCCTTATGAATAACGCACACGTAAAGGAAGCCTACCTGGGAATATAGCAGCGCTAACAATTTAGGAATATACAGCAGCCCGCAGTCTCATCAGTTTACCTTTCCTTGAACTTTCAGTTCCTGTGATTATATACTACCCAAGTATGAAATAGCTCCTCGGGGCACGCCTGAATAAGGATGGAGTACTCCTGGAATTTTTCCTGGATGCCATTTTATATGAAAATGGATAGTCATAGCGGCCTACGCCGCTATCCAGTCCTTGTTCCGGCCTTCGCCGGAATGACGACCTGGATTCCGGATCGAGTCCGGAATGACATGCGGCATTTTCATGCTTCGTTGTGCCCCACCAGGGCGTGGCGGTTAGAGGTAAGAGAGATGGACCAAGTCTTTTTAAAAAATGACGTCATTAAGCGGCGGATGAGAATTTTCTCTGCTGCCGTTTCGGTTATTTGCTTTTGCGCATTGTACCCGAAAGCATGGGCTGAGGATCTAAAGCCACAAATTCCAATTCTCGACCAATACATTACCCAGGCCCTTGAGGGAAACAACGAGCTCAAGGCTGCTGAGGACGCATGGAAGGCAGCCTCCGACAGAGCCCGACAGGTTGGAGTTCCGCCTGATCCCCGTTTCACTTACGGTTACTACATCCAGCCCGTTGAGACCAGAACAGGCCCTCAGAGACAGCGCTTTGGTTTGTCTCAAACCCTTCCATGGTTTGGGAAGTTATCCTTGAAGGAAAAACAGGCTCTCCTGGAAGCAGAGGCTATTGGGGCCAGGGCTGAGTCCCTGAGACTAAGTGTAATAAAGAGGGTGAAAGAGGCCTATTACGAATACGCTTATGATGTACAGGCAATCACGATAACCAGGCAGAACATGGAACTTCTTGGCTATCTGCTGAAAGTGGCAGATTCCCGATATTCCGCCGGTCTCTCCCCATACAGCCAGACCCTCAGGCTTCAGGTTGAGATTGCAAAACTTGAGGACAGGGTAAGGTCTCTGGATGACTTGACGCGTCCGCTGAGGGCCAGACTAAATGCCTCATTGGGTCTTCCACCGGAAAACCCAATCCCTGCGCCCTCTGATATACCCGTCATGATAGCGGACATGACCGATGAAGAGATCTTGAAGGGTGTAGAAGAGGCCAATCCGGAAATAAGAGCACTAATCATTCAGGCAAGCGTGGCCGGGCAAGGAGTGAAACTTGCCGAGAGAAATTTTTATCCGGACTTCACATTCGGCCTGGAGATGATCCAGCAAGACAACGCCAGGTCAGGAGATCCGCTGCACAACGGAGACGACCCATTCGTGGCCACGGTGTCCGTCAATATACCCATCTGGTTTGAGGCAAGGCGGGCGGCCGTAGCTGAGGCCGGGAACAAAGAGCGTTCATTGAAAAGGCAGGCATCCGGAACGCTCGACCGGCTGAACGCGGCCATGCAATTGGCCCTTTTTAAGTATCGCGATGCCGGCCGCAAGATAGACCTATTCCAAAACACTCTTATCCCAAAGGCCGAGCAGAGCATGCAGGCAACCCTTGACGCATTTCAAACAGGCACTCAATCCGTTCTTGATCTCATTGATGCCGAAAGAATTTATCTTGAGTTTCAGCTATCCTATCTTAGGGCATTGTCCGACCAAGGGATCTACATGGCAGAGATGGAAAGCCTTCTAGGTCGAGAGATACCATGCAAGATACATTCTATACCGATTAGGCCTTCACTGATTAATCTGAAGTGAACAAGAAGATTAACAACATATCATTTGATAGAGGAGCGTTCGATTAATGAAACCATCTGCAAAAAACCTCGTTGCGGCTTTGGCGGCTGCTCTGTTTCTTTTCGCGTCCCCGATATCTCACGCAAAAGAGATCAAACAGCAGAAATGCCCTATTATGGGCTTTAAGCCTTCCGAAAAACTTTTTGTGGATTACAAGGGTAAGAGGATCTATTTCTGCTGCGGATCCTGCCCATCTACGTTTATGCAAGACCCTGAGAAGTATATGGACAAGATGAAGAAGGAAGGGATTTACCTTGAAGAAAGCCCTACCGCTCAAAGCGGCACAGAGGCCAGATAGAGTCACGCTGAAAAATTCTTAAGAATAGGGGGTGAGCGGCCGATGGCTTCATCAAGCGCTGAGATCAGTCACCGAGTGATAGCTGGCAGATTAATTGTGTGGGTCGGCCTTGCCGCACTTGGTTTCCTTGCAGGGTGGATAGCGGCAAGGGCGCCTCACCAAGAACCTGCCCATAAGCTCTTACCTCACCAAGGCATCGCACTCCACGATCACTCATCCATAGAAAAGGGAACACTCTGGACCTGCTCCATGCATCCCCAGATCCTTTTGCCGCAGGCCGGGAAATGTCCAATATGCTTCATGGATCTGATTCCCCTTAAGACTGATTCAGGAGACAAAAACTCCCTGCGTCCAAGGCAGATAAGGCTCTCCGAGACAGCCGTAAAACTTGCAAGGATAAGAACTGTTGAGATAAAAAGGGGGAACGCCCGGATAGAGGGACGTCTCATAGGCAAGGTGAGCTATGACGAAACCCGTCTTGGAACCATTTCAGCCTGGATGGCCGGCAGAATAGACCGTCTTTACGTAAGCTACACAGGGGCATTTGTGAAGAAGGGGCAGGAAATGGCCGAGATCTACAGCCCTGAGCTTTACGCCGCTCAGTCGGAACTTATTGAGGCAGCAAAGGCAGCGCCCGGTCTCTCCGAAAGCCGCCTGGACATGATCAAAAACTCTGCCATTAGAACCGTCAAGGCCGCCAGAGAGAAATTGCGGCTTCTAGGCTTGACCCAGGAGCAGATTGACTCTGTAATAAGGCGAGGCACACCTTCGGATCACATAACCCTCCACGCCCCTCTCTCAGGCGTGGTGACGAGGCGTGAGGTGACCGAAGGCATGTATCTGCGCACGGGAAGCCCTATTTACACCATAGCTGATATATCCAAGGTATGGATCATCCTGGAAGGTTATGAATCGGATCTTCCCTGGCTCAAGACGGGCACGGATATCGAGTTCACGTGTGAGGCGATACCGGGGAAGCTCTATTCAGGCAAGATCGCATATATTGATCCTTTCCTCAACGAAAAGACCAGAACCGTGGCCCTAAGGGTTGAGGCGGAAAATCCTTCCCACGCTCTAAAGCCCGGCATGTATGTAAAAGCGGTTTACCGTTTCAACACATCAGGGTCTCTGAAATCCGAGCCTCCCCTCCTCGTGTCGGCCGAAGCGCCCCTTATAACCGGCAAGAGGGCGGTTGTTTATGTTGAAGTTCCGGGTAAAGAGGGGGTTTATGAAGGAAGAGAAGTTGTGCTCGGTCCGAGGGCGGGAGAGTGGTACGTAGTGGAAAAAGGACTTAAGGAAGGAGAAATGGTGGTAACCCGCGGCGCCTTTAAGCTGGATAGCTCACTTCAAATCCTTGCCAAGCCCAGCATGATGGGTGAGGGAGGATCTGCTTCTGCGACGGGCCATGTCCACACTTCACCCGGCGCCCTTACCGAAACCCACTCAGGGCATGGCGGCGCAGATCAGGCCCCGAGCCGGGCAGCATCCATCTCCCCAGTTTTCAAAAAGCAGCTTGGAAAAGCCGCGCTTTCCTATACGTTGCTCTCTGAGGCCCTTGCCGCAGACAATGACAAGGATGCACGCAGGACCGCCGAGGATATGCTCAAGTCTTTGATCTTAGTTGAAGGTGCTCTCTTGCCTCCTCCCCTGCAAAAGGAATGGGGAAACATTTTAGAAAGTATCAAAGACTCTGTCGCCGCCATCAGAAAAGGAAGCGATATCTCAAGCACCAGAAGGGCCTTCGATACCATCTCCAAGGGAATCATTGCCGCGGTCACAAAAATTGGAGCCGATGCAGGCAAACCCGTCTTTGAGCTTTTCTGCCCAATGGCCTTCGACAACAGGGGCGCCTTTTGGCTTCAGACGGATCAAGAAATAAGAAATCCCTATTTTGGAGCACAGATGCTCACCTGCGGGGAAGTCAAAAGGAAACTTTCCCAGGATGAGAATTGAACATGGCTGAGACAACAACGCCCAAATCATTCACCGGAAAAGTAGTTGACTTCTGCCTCAGGCAGAGGCTCGTGGTAATACTTGTCACCCTCATGGTGATAGGCTGGGGGTTAATGACGGCCCCGTTTGACTGGAATCTGGGGATAAAGAGGAGCCCCGTGCCCGTAGATGCTATTCCGGACATCGGAGAAAACCAGCAGATAGTATTTACCGAGTGGAGGGGCCGCTCACCTCAGGATGTGGAAGACCAGGTAAGCTATCCGCTTACCGTGGCCCTTCTCGGGATCCCGGGGGTCAAGACCGTCCGGACTTTTTCAATGTTGGGGTTTTCAACCATCTATATCATTTTTGAGGAGGATATTGAGTTTTATTGGTCTCGAACCCGCATCCTGGAAAAGCTGTCAAGCCTTTCCCCCGGCACCCTTCCTACAGATGCAAGACCGGCACTGGGGCCGGACGCCACCGCGCTGGGCCAGGTATTCTGGTACACCCTTGAAGGCAGAGATCCGGAGGGAAAACCCGCTGGAGGATGGGACCCTGACGAGCTGAGGAGCATCCAGGACTGGTATGTGAGGTACAGCCTCCTTGCCGCTGGAGGAGTTAGCGAAGTCGCATCAGTCGGAGGTTTCGTCCGTGAATATCAGGTGGATGCCGATCCGGACGCCCTCAGGGCATTCAGCATCAGCCTCGAGCAGCTCCTAGGCGCAGTCAAGATGTCGAATCTTGATGTGGGGGCTCGCACAATAGAGATAAACCGTGTTGAATATGTCATAAGGGGCGTGGGCTTTGTCAAGAAGATCGCCGACCTTGAAAATGCGGTAATCACGGTAAGGGAAGGAGCACCGGTAAGAGTAAAGGATGTTGCCCGGATAACGCAGGGACCGGCCCTGCGGCGTGGAGCCCTCGACAAGGGAGGAGCAGAGGCGGTAGGCGGTGTGGTTGTCGTAAGGTATGGAGAAAACCCCCTTGCAACCATTCAGAATGTAAAGAGCAAGATCTCTGAAATAAGCCCGGGGCTTCCATCAAGAACGCTTCCGAACGGAACCGTGAGTAAGGTCACAATAGTACCCTTCTACGATCGCTCAAACTTGATATCCGAGACGCTGGGAACCCTGAATACAGCCTTGACCGAGGAAATCCTCGTAACAATAATAGTGATACTAATTGCCCTAATGAACCTGAGGAGTTCTTTCCTGGTTTCCGCCCTCCTCCCCCTTGCGGTGCTCATGTGCTTCATCGGCATGAGAGTGTTCAAGGTGGACGCCAATATCGTAGCCCTCTCCGGAATCGCCATAGCCATAGGCACCATCGTTGACATGGGCATCATCATCACGGAAAACATCTTCAAACACCTGGAGACTGCCGATCCCAGGGAAGAACGCATCTCAATCATATACAGGGCAACGATGGAGGTCGGGAGCGCGGTTCTCACAGCGGTTTCCACTACGGTAATAGGTTTTATGCCGGTATTTGCGATGGAAGGCGCTGAAGGAAAGCTCTTCAAGCCCCTCGCCTACACCAAGACCTTCGCCCTGGCTGCATCCATAATTGTGGCTCTAACTATCCTTCCAACGCTCGCGGCGATTTTTCTCCGAATGAAATGCAAGAAAACCTATGGGATAAGAAGCTGGCTGAGGCCGGCATTGCTCATTTTCGCGGCTGTTTTCGCATATTGGTATTACAACTGGTGGTCGGGCGCTGTCCTGACATGGGTGGCACTTCGAACGGCAACCAGAGAAAATATCCCTGCAAGAGCAGTCAGCTGGATCGAACGGATTGAAAACTGGGCCGCGATAGCCGCATTTATTTTCATACTCTCCGAGCACTGGCTTCCTCTTGGCCCTGAGCCAGGGAGCACCAGGAACTTTATTTTCGCCGCGGTTCTGATAGTAGGTCTAATGGCGCTCTTGCAGATTTTCCAGGCATTGTACCCCAGGATGCTCGGCTGGTTTCTGGCACATAAGATCATATTCCTGACAATGCCCACCATCGTCCTGGTCATGGGGGCATTTGTCTGGCTGGGCGCCCCCGCCTTCACATCCCGGCTTCCTTCTTACATAAGGAGCCTTGGACCGATGGTGTACTTGAATCATCTTTTCCCCGGGCTTGGGAAGGAATTCATGCCGCCTCTGGATGAGGGATCTTACCTTTACATGCCCACAACCATGCCACATGCCTCCATAGGAGAAGTTCAGGAAATCCTTGCCATGCAGGATATGGCAATTACCGCCATACCTGAGGTTGAAAGCGCGGTTGGGAAACTAGGAAGGGCCGAATCTCCGCTTGACCCCGCACCTGTCTCCATGATCGAGACCGTCATCAACTACCATTCTGAATATCTGACAGACAAGAAAGGAAGGCGCCTCACCTTCAGTTTCGATAGCGGGAAAGAGGACCTGTTTAGAAATATCCCGGGCGAGCCGGTTACGGCGCTTGACGGACTGCCTTACAAGGTAAGGGGAGCTTACAGGCGTGACACCCAAAGCCGCCTGATTGCCGACCCCGATGGCAAGCCCTTTCGCATCTGGAGGACGGCCCTTCATCCTGAGCTCAATCCAGGACGGGAATACTGGCAAGGCATTCGATCCCCACGCGACATCTGGGATGAGATAGTAAGGGCGGCAGAGGTGCCCGGAGTCACGGGAGCCCCCATGCTCCAGCCCATAGCTGCAAGGATAGTAATGCTGCAATCCGGCATGAGGGCGCCTATGGGAATCAAGATAAAGGGACCGGATCTTAACACAATAGAAAAGGTGGGACTGGAGATTGAGGCCCTGCTCAAGAAAGTTCCCTCTGTAGAGCCAGCCACTGTGATAGCAGACCGCATAGTAGGAAAGCCCTATCTTGAGATAGTAATTGACCGGGAGGCGATCGCCCGATACGGCATCATGATAAACCAGTTGCAGGAGGTGCTGGAGGCAGCTATAGGCGGTCGAACGGCAACCGTAACAGTTGAAGGAAGAGAGCGCTATGGAGTTCTGGTAAGGTATCAGAGAGAACTTAGGGACAATTTAGAGGCGATACGCCGGATATTTATCGCGTCTCCGGTAACCGGAAGCCAGATACCGCTTGAGCAGCTCGCGGACATACGTTACGTCCGGGGCCCACAGGCCATAAAAAGCGAAGACACCTTCTTAGTGGGATATGTGCTTTTCGATAAGAGGTCCGGATACGCGGAGGTAGATGTGGTAGAGCAGGCATCCCGTTTTCTCGAAGAAAGGATATCCTCCGGAGAGCTTGTGCTTCCGGCCGGGGTTTCCTACAGATTTGCGGGTAACTACGAAAACCAGGTTCGCGCTCAGCAGCGGCTTACCGTGATACTGCCGCTTGCCCTTCTTCTCATCTTCCTGGTTCTCTATCTCCAGTTCCGCTCGGTCGCGACCACGATGATGATATTCAGCGGTATCTTCGTCGCCTGGGGAGGGGGTTTCATAATGATCTGGCTCTATGCCCAGCCCTGGTTTCTCAATTTCAGCGTCTTCGGCGTATCCATGCAGGGCCTTTTCCAGGTGCATCCCATCAACCTGAGTGTTGCAATCTGGGTGGGGTTCCTTGCCCTGTTCGGAATAGCCTCCGATGACGGGGTTCTCATGGCAACTTACCTTGACAGCGCTGGAAGCAAAATGAAATCTTCATCCAGAGAAGACATCAGGAAGGCTATCGTTGAAGGGGCAACCCGCAGGATTCGGCCGGCCGCAATGACCTCCGCTACAACCATACTGGCACTCATTCCTGTCTTAACATCATCCGGCAGAGGGGCGGATATTATGGTCCCTATGGCAATCCCTTCCTTCGGAGGGATGGTCTTTGCCATGCTCACCTGGTTTGTGGTGCCTGTCCTCTATGATTTCGTTGCGCAATTGAGATTACATCATTCAGATTGACTTTATGTAAAACTAAATAGTCATAGCGGCTTAGGCCTATATCCAGTCCTTGTTCCGGCGTAGACCGGAATGACGACCTGGATTCCGGATCAAGTCTTGAACGACATGCGGTATTTTTCTGCTTCGTTGCACCCCAACACAGAATGAAAGTTACCGTGATTGATCCGTTCTCTTTCTCCCGAGTTCCGCCTGACTCCGAAAGGAAATGACGGATAAACGGAAATAACCGCGGCAATATAAAAGCAGGTATGCGAGCAAAAGCTGTGCAGAAGAAGGATCAGCTTTCAGGTCTTCTGACTGAGGGTACCGTGCAGGGCATTCTGACAAAATCAAGCTCACTCCCGCACGGCATCAAGGTACGGCTGGAAAGCGGAATCGTGGGCAGGGTCAAGGTCCGCAAAATGTCGGCCACAGATCCTTTGTTTTCGGCCATGACGATCTTGATGATGCCCTCTTTACCCGTGATCAATTGACCAAGGGCGCTGCCGTCAGTGTCCAGAAGGCAGCCCAGCAGCCTGGGTGTGTTGGCCTTGATAGCCTGTTCGATGTTACGATAGAAACGCTCTGCGCCGTCATTTGAAAATAAAAGGAGCCTCGATATCCTGTCTCCATAGGCGGTTTTGCTTTGGCTCCTCACTTGGGCGATCCCCTTTTTTTCACCGGCCAGCTTCTCAAAGATCGGGGCAGTGCCGCAGCGAATCCTTCCCTGAAGGCGTGCCTTCTGCAGCGCCGTTTTCAGCGTCTCCGTGACCTCAATTACAGGCACCTCGATTTCACTTCCCTCCCAGAGTTTGGCGGTACGCGCCATCAACACCCGGCGTAAAATTTCAGCGTAGCCGTCCGATTCCAACTGACGTGGTAAGCGCATTTCGGATAAGTTCATTTAATTCTCCTTCCTGAGCTCCTTATTATCCTCTAACCTGTGCAATATCAAGAGCAAGCTAAGAGAAGCCGGCCGCACATTATCCCTGGATGAAGAGGGAAAGATCACCCAAAGTCTCCATGAAGCAACGGTAAACACCTTCCAAGGACTTATATATTTTGAACCATCACGTGAACACCCAAATCGGCGCAGCGTTTGACTATAGGCTCCACCATGTTATAATTCCCTGTGCAATGTTGGAGCATCGAGAAGTCAAGTTCATGAGTTCAAAGGAGCTGAGATGATGGGGCAGGTAGCCGGTCTGATAGCGGAGTTCCTTTTTAGAAGGGGGGTTGACCGTGTTTTCAGCTTGTGCGGCGGTCATATCCTTCCGATATGGGATAAGCTGCGGGAACTGGGGATAAGGATAATAGACGTAAGGGACGAGCGAGCGGCAGTACACATGGCCCAGGCACACAGGGAACTGACAGGATCCCCCGGTGTTGCAATGGTAACGGCAGGCCCTGGGATGACCAATTCACTGACGGGAATAGCAAATGCACATGTGTGCCGGGTTCCCCTGCTTATAATTTCAGGTGTGCCTCCAAGACCCCAGCAGTATATGGCCGCGCTCCAGGCCGTCCCGCATGCGGACATAGTGAGGCCTGTAACTCGATATGCGAGGACAGTTTGGAGGGTAGAGCATGTGCTGCGGGAGCTGGATGAGGCCATGGCCTGCGCGGAGGGACATTTCCAGGAACCAGGGCCGGCATTCATTGACTTTCCGACAGATCTTCTGCGCGAAGAGGTTCCGGAGGCCTTTATTGAAAATGTGCGCTTCAAGCCTCGCGGACCACTAGTCTTTCCTCCTTTGCAGGCCGATGTGGAGGATGCCGTCAAAGTCCTGTGGGGAAGCAGGCGCCCCCTGATAATCGCAGGACGAGGCGCGCGAGGAGCCGGGAAGCAACTCATCAGCCTGCTGAAAGCTCTGGATTGTGTTTACCTGGATACCGCCGAGAGCAGGGGCCTGGTACCGGAAGACCATCCCTCCCTGATGCCTGCGATGCGGGCAAGAGCAATGAATGAAGCTGATGTCGTGATGACGGTTGGACGCAGTCTCGACTTTCAGCTTGGATACGGTTCGGCTGCGGTTTTTCCAAACGCGCTTTTCATCAGGACCGGTACTACACCGCTGGAGCTGCGGGATTCAAGGAGGGCTGACATAGAAGTTGCCGGATCGGCAGCCGAGGTTCTGACCGCATTGTGCGAAACCGCCTTGGAGATGAATCCGGCGACAGATCACACCTGGGTTGAATCCATGCGCGTGGAAGACCGGGAGCGCAGGGAGAAACTGGCTCGCAGCATGAGTGATGTCCCACCGGGGAGAGACGGTTATATGCACCCTTATCGTCTTCTTTCCTGCCTCAAGGAGAACTTGAATAGTGATGCTGTTGTTGTTGCGGATGGAGGGGATCTGCTTTCCTTTGCGCGTGTGGCGATGAGCGGCGCGGCATATCTTGACTGCGGGCCTTTTGGTTGTCTGGGCGTGGGGGTGCCCTACGGGATTGCCGCAGCCCTTGCACTTCCGGGAAGACAGGTGGCCGTGGTCAGCGGAGACGGGTCTTTTGGTTTCAATGCGATAGAGCTTGATTCGTGCAGGCGCCACGGAGCAAAGGTCCTTTTTGTGGTCGCCAATAACTCAGCATGGAACATAGAGAGAAATGATCAGATTGAAAACTACGGTGCGCGCATTTTCGGGACCGAGCTGGAGGGATGTGATTATGCTGCTTTAGCCCGGTCTCTGGGGGTTTGCGGTGAAAGGGTAGTTAATCCGGATGAACTGCCGGATGCCATACAGCGGGGGTTAGAAAATGCCCCGGCCCTTCTTGACGTTACGGTAACGCGAGACGCCTTATCTCCTGATTTCGTCTCAGGCCTTGCCGGAATACCTGAGCGGCAGGCCTTGATCAAATGGGACAGGCTTGAATCTGAACGCCTGAGAGGATAAATAATTGCGAAGCCCAGACAGTAAGCCACGCTTGGGCCAATGAACTCCGGTGTTAGCTTTGAACGGCAGCCTGATGGGAGCAGGCACGCCGACCTGGCTGGATACTTGCGTTGGGTTTATACACGGAAGAAACTGGTAACGAATTTTAGGAATAATTTCATTCATGAGGTAAGAAACGATGAGCACCAAGCGTCAAGAAAGGACAACCCGGGAAATACTCAAGGAAAACATTTCTGAAGGTCCACGGATGCCGCTTTACAACCCTGAGGCCCTATCAATAATAAAGAAACGGTTTGATGACTGGATGAAATCCACGGTGAGGGATGCCGATAGAGTCGCATGGAAAAAGACCCCCTGCACCACCCTTGGTTCGGACATCCCAAGGGAGATGCTATACACACCTCTTTCCAACAAGGATATGGATTACGGTCTGGACCTGGGATACCCGGGGCAGGAACCTTTCACCAGGGGCATCCATGCAAATATGTATCGCGGCAAGGATTTCACGATGCGGCAGTTGACGGGTTTTGGATCTCCGGAGGACACAAACGCCAGGATGGAGTTCATGCTCGATCACGGAGCAACGGGTCTCAATGTCCTTTTTGACCTGCCCACCATTCAGATGTATGACTCGGATGATCCGATGGCCGAAGGACAGGTTGGGATGTCAGGGGTCTGCATAGACTCCGTGGAAGACATGGCGATACTTTTCAAAGACATAGCCCTGGATGAGGTGACGGTTTCCATAGTAACCCATTATCCTTCCAATACCGCAATCCTTTTCCCCATGTTTCTCGTAATGGCCGAGGAGAGAGGCATTCCATGGGACAGACTCAGGGGAAGCGTTCAAAACGATATGACGCTGGAGGAGCTCGTGCGAAGCGGCCCAGAATACATACCTCCCCAAGACTGCTTCAGGATCCAGTGCGACAACATAGAGTACATAAGAAGCAATGTGCCTAAATGGAATTTCATAACCCTGAACGGCTATAACTTGAGAGAGTTCGGGACATCGGCTGTAACTGAAATGGCCGTTGCACTTGTAAACGGAATAGAGACCATGGAAGAACTCACCGGCAGGGGACACGATGTGGACTCCGTTGCAGACAGGATGGCCTTTTTCTGGTCCCCGGCAAGTGATTTCTTCGAGGAAATAGCAAGACTGAGGGCTGTGCGGAGATTGTGGTACAAGATCATGAAGTACCGCTTCAAGGCTAAAAACCAAAGGTCCTGCTGGATGAGATGCCATGCCCAGACATCAGGCGTGTCCCTGGTTCAGCAGGAACCGCTCAATAACATTATAAGGGCGGCCTACCAGGCATTGGCGGCGGTTTTGGGCGGGGTGCAGTCCCTTCACGTGGACTCCTATGATGAAGCCTACTCCGTACCCACTGAGGAGGCTGCATTGCTGTCACTCAGGACCCAGCAAATAATCCAGTCTGAGACCGGCATAACCGATGTGGTTGATCCGCTTGGCGGTTCCTTCTATGTGGAGGCATTGACCGCAGAGCTTGAGGGAAGAATACTGGATGAGATTGAGGAGATAGAGAGGATGGGTGGATACGTGGCATCCGTAGAAAGAGGTGAGATCCACAATAGAATAACAGGCTATTTTACGGATCAGCAGAGGAAGATCGAAGACGGCCAGTTGAAGATAGTGGGATACAACGCATACAGGTCCCAGGTAGAACCGCCTGCCATAAACGTATTCAGATACCCTGAAGGAGTTGAAAAGAAACAGAAAGAGCGCCTGGCGGAATTAAGACTTAAGCGCGACAACACCCGTGTTGAAGCCGCTCTTTCAGCCCTCGGTGATGCATGCAGAAAAGGAAGAAACATCTTTCCTTTCAGTCTTGACTGCGCCAGGGCCCGATGTACCGAAGGGGAGCTTTTCAGAGTATTCAAAGAGGCATTTGGTATCTGGAAACCGCCTTCGATGTGGTAGATATGGGGAGCATTGTTTGCCTGCTCTTGAAGGGACACCCACTGGGAGCAGCCCTTACGGGGTCATTATGGAGGAATTCTTATCACATGAAAAGACGCATTAAGGTCATTTTGGCAAAACTGGGCTTGGATGTTCATAACAGAGGGGTAATAACGGTTGCAAGGCAGTTAAGAGACGCCGGCATGGAGGTCGTCTATATAGGAAACGCGCTGCCGGGGCAGATAGCAAGATCGGCTATTGAAGAAGACGCAGACGTGATAGGGGTTAGTTCTCTTGGAGGCGCTCATGTCACACTGGGTTCCGCTCTGGTCAAGGAAGCGAAAAACTCGGGAATGGCTGATAGAGTTGTCCTTCTTATGGGTGGGGTATTCCCGCCGGAGGACGGAAAGCTGCTCCTGGAAGTGGGCTTTGATGCCATCTTTACTCCAGGGGCGACCGGCGTTGATATTGTAAATACGATTGAAAGACTTGTTTTGGGAAAAACAGAAACGCATTGAATTTAATCTGAAATCTACTTAATTGAGAGGTATCCGTATGCCAGCTAATCAATTTGAGAAATGGCCGCCCGAATATGACCAGTCATACATCCCTTCTCCTGATTCCAAGTACTGGAACAGGGAGATAGAGACGATGGACCCGGTTGAGAGAGATAAAAAGGTGATCCTCCCCAAGCTGCTTGGACAGCTTAGATGGGCCTACGATAACTCGGCGTTCTACAGAAAGAAATGGGACAAAGCCAGGGTGAACCTGCGCGATATCCGAAGCCTCTCGGATTTTGAACAGATTCCCTTTCTCACAAAGGATGAAATAAGGCAGGACCAGCTCGAACACCCTCCCTTCGGGAGCAATCTCTGTGTCCCGAGGAAAGAAATTGCGAGGGTACATGGGACCTCAGGCACTACAGGAAAACCCACGGCTTTTGGAATCGGAAAGGGCGACATCGCCCGTATCGCCGAGGCCCACGCAAGAATCATGTGGAGCTTTGGAATGAGGCAGGAGGATAGTGTCTTCATAGGGTCTTTCTTCAGCCTGTACATGGGAAGCTGGGGGGCACTTCTCGGTGTGGAAAGGCTCGGCGCAACGGCCTTCCCATTCGGAGCCGGAGTCCCCGGGCAGACTGACCGTGCCATTGAATGGATGAAAGAGATAAGACCCACAATGTTTTATGGCACTCCTTCCTACAGCCTGTATCTGGCAGAAAGGGCACTGGCGAGAGGATTCGACCCCCTGAAGGATTTCGGCTACAAGGTGCTCTTTTTCTCAGGCGAGCCGGGCGCCGGGGTGCCTTCAACAAAAAGGAGGATAGAAGATACTTATGGAGGGATATGTATTGACTCAGGCTCCACCGCCGAGATGAGCCCATGGATGACCAACTGTGAATGCCGTTTCAGACAGGGTATGCATCTCTGGCAGGATATCGTCTATGCCGAGCTGGTTGATCGCGAAAGCAAAAGACGTCTTCCATACGGATCCGAAGGCGTTACCGTTTACACGCATCTTGAGAGAACCACTCAGCCTATGATCAGATTCTGGGCCGGAGATATTGCCTACTGGGTGGATGATCCCTGCCCTTGCGGCAGAACCTATCCGAGATTTCCAAAGGGGGTTTACGGAAGGGCAGACGATATGTTTGTGGTCAGGGGCGAAAACGTATATCCCAGCGCCATCGAAAACGTGATAAGGGGAATAAAGGGCTTTGGAGACGAGTTCCGCATCGTCATCACAAGGGAGAAAACCATGGACGAACTCATTGTCCAGGCTGAATATACCCATGATGTTGATGCAGCCCAGATACCTGAACTCAAGGCAAAGCTGGAAGGTGAACTTAGGAACCTCGGCCTCAGGACAATTGTTGAAATGATGAAATCCGGTAGTCTTGAGAGGACCCAGTTCAAGGCGAGAAGAGCGATAGATAAACGTGACCTGTATGACGAGATAGTGAAGAAGGGATAGCAGGGACCTGCTCCTCTTTCTGAATCCTGCCAACCCGTAGCGGGATACATGATCACCTCTCTTTCTTACCCTGTTGTAAGAAAGGCATGTGCTCCATGTCATTAAAGCCGGATGGATATATTGAAACAAAAGTATCTTCTCAATAATTAGGGAATACTGTTTTCACAGGATTTTTCTGGATTCCGGCTTTCGCTGGAACGACGGGCACTTGACATATTTTGTCATTCCCGCGAAAGAGGGGCTCCAGCAGGGTTACCCCCCATTTATTGAGATGTTACAAACAAAAAATATCTTGACATACCCGGGATTATTTTTGTATTTGAGCTAAAATATATTAATATGTTCCTGCCACTTACAATTCAGGAGGAAAAAATGAGAGTCAAATTGTCTTTGACGGTATTGTTCCTCTTCTTGACCAGTCCAGCCCTCATTTCCGCGCAGACCTGGAATCAAGTCAACAATGACGGTTTCGGAGACATTAACAACAGGGCAACATCGGTAATGGCCGTTTTCTTGAATAATCTGTACGCAGGAACTGGAAACATAAGCACCGGCACCGAGATCTGGAGGTACGACGGAGCGAATTGGACCCAAGTCAATACGGACGGATTCGGAAATGCCAACACCACTTGGACCTGGGCGATGGAGCTGTTTAATGGCGAACTATATGTGGGGAATTACAAGACGAATGCCGGTGGAGATGTATGGCGCTTCGACGGAACAAACTGGACATTGTCCATAGGAAACGGTTTTGGGGATGCAAACAACCGTTATGTTACGCGGCTGGCTGTTTACAACAGTCAGCTTTATGCCGGGACCGGTAATTTGGTTACTGGGGGAGAGGTCTGGCGTTATGACGGCGCAAACTGGACCCAGGTCAACACGGACGGATTCGGTGATACCGGTAACTGGGGAATAAACAGCATGGCCGTGTACAACGGCAATTTATACGCTGGAACTTACAGGAACAGCGGCGGCGCCGAGGTCTGGCAATATAACGGGTCCATCTGGACTCAGATAAACACTGATGGATTCGGCATCCCAACCAATCTCCAGATAGACAGCATGGCCGTATTTAACAATTTTCTTTACGCTGGGACGTACAATACAGGCATCGGAACACAGATATGGCGCTATGACGGAGCCAACTGGACTCAGGTCAATACAAACGGTTTCGGGGACAATGGGAACCTGGATTCTCTGTGGATGACCGTCTTCAGCTCCAGGCTCTTTGTAGGAACAGTAAACTCGGCAGGGGGTGAAGTCTGGAGTTACGATGGATCATCCTGGAATCAGGTAAATACCAACGGCTTCGGTAACACCAGCAATATTTCGGCGGCAAGCATGGCAGAGTTCAACAGCCATCTGTACGCAGGGACATTTAACTCGGCGCAGGGAACTCAGATATGGATGATGCAGGAGACTGCCAGACCTGTGCAGAACGTACCCACACTTTCCGAATGGGCGATTATCAGCCTTATCCTGCTTATAGGATTCGTTGGGCTCCGCAGATTAAGGGGACTCTCATAGAGGGTACTTCAGATTTCCACATTCCTTATGCGGCCCCTTTCGTAAATGAATGAAAATAATTCCCTCCTTTTTGACCTTATCTGTCAAAACCCTGTAATAGATTCTCCCCTGCCGTACTGGCCAACCTGCAAGGCATCCACATGAAATGACTTTGATATCTCTGCACCGGAACCTGCTTGTCAGTGCCTTACGCGGATCAGGATGCGCCGCGTCACAACGCAGGTTGTGCAGTTGGCAGACGCCCTTCAGTTTTACACATTTATCGGGCGACCCCATACATAACACAAGAAATTTCCTCCTATGTTAAAAAGATTTAGAGTGAGCAACTTCAAAAGCCTTCTTAATATTGAATTCAGGCCTGTGGGGCTAAATCTCCTTATCGGCCCAAACAACGCAGGCAAGACAAACCTGTGCTCTGCGATCAGATTTATAGGTCTCACAAGCTAGATGACCCTCGCGGAAGCTGCAAATAAAGTTCTCGGTGAGATTTGGAATATATCCTGGGAATCCAATCCCCTCGTGTTCATAGAGGATTCCGAAAATGGAATCTATGCGGGGCATCTTAACCCACATTTCGCACCCTATCTGATATTTTGGGGGTAATTTTCTGCTGCTGGGACCTACGGGGCTGGCTGGGGAGATATCAGGATACACGGCTCAATCTGTAAGTCAACTTTTTTATTGACATACATACTCCATAATGGTATCAATGCACCAGGAGGTGTATCATGGAACTTGCAGAATGGGCAAAACTTCAGGAGGAGATGCTTAAGGCGCAATTGTCGGTTGTGCGCGGATACATAAGGGGCAAGGATGGAGGGTCAATTGAGAGGAGGGCATCTTCATCCAAACGTAAGTCTCAGATGAGTATGATAACAGACATACTTATTGAGGCAGGCGGGCCCCTTCACGCCATGGAGATCATAGACCGTGTGGAGAGAAGATACGGCATAAAGCTT
>JBGSUA010000034.1:0-40101 GCA_041753575.1 Desulfatiglandaceae bacterium | reverse complement strand
GTATCGTTCCTTCAGGCGGCCAATCCGCTCAAGAACCTTCTCATAACTCTTTATGCCGTTCTTTTTGCTCAGGCCTGCCTCTATCTTCTTGAGCCCTTCCTCGAATCGCTGCCGGGATAGATTCTTGATCCCTTCTTCCTTCTTGCCGATAGAATGACACCATAGCTCAACTTCCTTCGTTTCCTCATCGCTCCTGAGAGCCGCCCTCACCAATGAGTCCTTGTCTTCCTTGACCGTTGCCATCCGTTGCGCCAACTCTTCGGGAATCTCTCTTTTTCTACGCCGAGACACCGCAAGGTAATCATAATGATTATCCCGGAGCCACGCTATGTTATCCTCAGTGGCAATACCGGCATCGACAATAATCAGGGGTTTGTTCAACGAGGGGTTTTTCTCCAACCCCAGGAGCATCTTCTCCAAAGTCTTCCCTTCACTGACATTGCCTTCAAAAATACGGCTGCGTTTTGGAAAACCATCCCCATCCAGTACCAGACCCAGGGTCACTAATGGACAATCTGAACGCTTCTCTTTGGACTTACCGAATTTAGCCTTCTTGTTTAACTTCCCCGTCCCCTCAAGAAAAGTATTGGTCAAATAATACAAAACAATCCTCTCTTGAAGATTGAACAAGGTCTTCTCCTTACAACTCAAATACTCCTCAAGCTCATCCCGACCCTTCAATAGCTTGTCCGCTGCACGATAAACCCGGTCCTGTGGCAACAGGCTAAAATCCGTTCCCATCAACTCATCTATCGCACTCTTGTGCCTCAACCACCAATGGGTTGATAGTTCCGATGAGGGGTTTATCAGGCGTCCGGCTATCACAGAAATAGCAACATCTTTCCATGGACGGCTCAATCCCATTTCAGATAACTTCTCATCTAAACCCAGCTTCCTGATCGTCTCCAACACCACATGTTCAGCCCCCACGCAACGGGGCTCATCATTTTCAGTGCTGTTGACATCTACCACCTGGTAATCCGGCAAATACCCAGATTCCCCCCGGTCGGCTGCCGACTTCCCGGAGCGGATCAGATGCACTACATCACTATCACCTTGCTTGATGATCCGCCTGACATACTTCCTGGCTAATCTTTCCACCTCCTGCGAACATGTAAATATAGGCTCCTGGCGGGTGATAATCTCCTCGATCCGATTGGCCAAGTCTTTCCACTGTGCTTCAGGAAGATCAAAGTCAGCCCCTAGATTTAATACGCTTCGCTGTCGTGGTCCTCTCTCCGTCCGGAAGGATTCGACGAGCTTGAAGGTCTTATACTCTCTCCGACTTTTCTTTTTCTGAATGGATGCCCGAATAAACATGGGGCCATCCTACCACAAAAAAAGCCACTGTCAATACAAATTTATTACTTTCTGGCACTACAAATGATATTTTAGCCTATATGTAATCTTAACCCATTGCAATTACACATATCATATTTTTTGGCAGACCCGATTTAGGCGATCTTCTGGGGAAAAGTCATGAATTTGGGTTACAGCTTCTCGACCTGTTCCCAGTAAAAGGAAATTAGACTGACCCTAAACATCCACATGATCAATTGGTTACCCCATATTGCGCCGGGGAACTTCTGCTTATAGCGCAGAGATGGATTCCGGATATACCTTCGGCATTCCGGGATGACAGGGTGTATTTTCACGGTAAAAATTGACCAGGCGATAACCCGGTTTTGATCACCCCCGAGCCAAAGATGACAGGAGTGATCATCTCCACCCAATCCTCATTGATGAGGCCAGGCGAAACGAAGGGAGTCCTTAGAACGACCGGCTTGGTCGATGACTAACTGGTGGGGGATACGGTGGGGGATAATCAATCACTAATGGCAAAAAAATCTTTGATGTCAACCTAACTATTTAATTTCTCTTTGGTAGTCCCAACGGGAATCGAACCCGTGTCTCCGGCGTGAGAGGCCGATATCCTAGACCGCTAGACGATGGGACCGGAAAATTGTGGCTGGGGGAGAAGGACTCGAACCCTCGTTAACGGGGCCAGAACCCGTCGTCCTACCACTGAACGATCCCCCAGTGAGTTGTTAATTACGCCCTATCTTTGCTGGAAAGTCAAGAAAAAAAGTTCTATCACACCTTCCAGCATCTCACCAGATGACCTTCATCGTGCGCGTGAAGATGCACTTCTTCCCTCCTGCACCGGTCCTCTACAATAGGGCACCGGCCTTGGAACCTGCAACCCGGGGGAGGATTCAGAGGACTCGGGACATCCCCCTCAAGCGGCGGCGGGAGGCCTTTTCCCGGTTCCCTGGCCGGCACGGAGGCAAGCAAAGCCTTGGTGTAAGGGTGCATCGGTGTTTCAAATATGTTGTCAGTTGATCCGTATTCCATGACCTGTCCCAGATACATAACGGCACATCTGTCGCACAGGTAGCCCACCACATTGAGATCATGGGAGATGAAAAGATAGGAAAGAGAGAGTCGTTCCTGAAGGTCTTTAAGCAGATTGATTATCTGAGCCTGGATTGAGACATCCAGAGCCGAGATGGGCTCATCACAGACAAGAAGGGAAGGCTCGACGCTCAGAGCCCTCGCGATGCCTATCCTCTGCCTCTGACCTCCGCTGAACTCATGGGGGTACATCCGCGAGGCTTCCTCCGGAAGCCCTACCAGATAAAGGAGCTGCGCGACCCTCTCGCTTCTATTTTTCTTCTCCAGGCCAAGGAGCATGAGACCCTCCTTCAGCGCGGAGCCGACAGTCATCCTCGGATTAAGCGATCCGACCGGATCCTGAAAGATGATCTGCATCTCCCGCCTTATGGGCCTCATTTCCCTTTCCGTCAGTTTTGTAATCTCTTTTTGATTGTAGATGATCCTGCCTGAATCGGCCTCAAGGAGCTTCAAGACCAGTCTGGCTACTGTGGATTTACCGCAGCCGCTCTCACCCACCAGCCCGAGGGTTTTCCCCTTTACGATTTCCAGATTAACTCCGTCAACCGCCTTGATGTATCCCTTGATCCTTTGAAAGAAACCGCCCCTCACGGGAAAATATTTCTTTATGGCCTCGACCCTGAGAAGGACGTCCTGATCCGTTTCGGATGTCATCATCTTCCTTTCTCCCTGGAATAGACAACCGGGCAGCGGGCCACGTGCCCCTTCCCCCAGTCTAAAAACTGAGGAAATTCAATATGACATTCCTTTTCGGCCTCCGAGCATCTCGGTTCAAAGGGGCAGCCAGACGGCCTTCCAAAACGCCCCGGCACATAACCGGGGATTCCAACGAGAGGCTTACCCCTCCTGGCCCTGTCGGGAAGGGAGGCAAGGAGGCCTCTTGTGTAAGGATGGCGAGGCTCCAGGAATACATCTCCAACATCTCCCTGTTCCACCACACAGCCGGCATACATCACGTAGATCCTGTCGGCTATGGATGCTACGACACCAAGGTCATGGGTTATATAGAGAAGGGATAATTTCCTGTTTTCCTTGATTGATTTAAGAAGATTCAGGATCTGGGCCTGGATGGTCACATCCAGGGCCGTCGTGGGCTCGTCGGCGATTATGAGATCCGGTTCACACGCAAGGGCCATTGCGACCATGACCCTCTGCCTCTGCCCTCCGCTCAGTTGATGAGGGTAGCTTCCGAGGCGCTCATCAGGAGAAGGAATCCCGACCGCCCAGAGGAGTTCCAGAACCTTCTTGCGCAAGGCCCCCGGAGTCAGTTTTTCATGCACCGTAATGGCCTCCGCGATCTGGTCGCCGATGGTAAATACGGGGTTAAGAGATGTGAGCGGCTCCTGAAAGACCATAGCTATACGCCTGCCCCTTATCTGTTGCATCTCTTCATCCGTCAGGGAAAGAAGGTTTTTACCCTCAAACATTATCTTTCCCGCGGCAATCCTGCCCGGAGGGCTCTTCACAAGACCCATTATGGAGAGGGCCGACACGGTCTTTCCACACCCTGATTCGCCCACAATGCAGACAGTTTCGCCACGGCCCACGGAAAAAGACGCCCCGTTTACCGCCCAGGACCTCTCTCCATCCGCCTGGAACCAGACGGTAAGCCCTTCCACATTCAACAAGGCGCTGGTCTCATCCATGGCCTTTTCAGCCCCTTTCCTTCAGTCGCGGATTCAAAGCGTCCTTGATGCCCTCGCCGAATAGGTTGAAGGACAGAACCACGATGAGAATCGCAATACCAGGGATAAAGGTGAGCCATGGAGCGTCAAAGATAAATCTTTTCCCGTCTGAAAGTATGTTACCCCATGTGGCGTAAGGCGGCGGAACGCCGAAGCCCAGGAAGCTCAAGCCCGCCTCGGTCAATATGGCCGAAGCGATGCCTATTGTGGTTGAAACCAGTACCGGGGCAAGGGCATTCGGCATCATGTGTCTGAATATGATCCTGGCGAAGCTCAATCCGAGGGCCCTGGCAGCGGTCACAAAATCCTGTTCCCTCAGGGAAAGAAACTCGGCCCTCACAAACCGTGTCGTACCCATCCAGCTTGTAAGGCCTATGACTGCCATGATGTTATATATGCTGGCAGGAAGAAGAGCCACAACCGTCAGGATGAGAAAAAAGCTGGGAAAACACAGCATGATATCCACAAGCCGCATGATGAGGGTATCTATTGAAAAAGTCTTTATCTCAAAGACCCTCACCCAGAAGGCCTTGTCGCCCCCACCTCTTTTTCTTTGAATAGATACCGCCAAGACAATCAGAGCCAAGGCGGCGGCAATGGCACCCCATACCGGATGCCAGTATGCGATCACTGCCCCGCCCGCAATGAGGCAAGACATCAATATGTAACCCGCCGACAGGCGATAGGACCCAAAATAACCCGCCAAACCGCCCAAAATGATACCCACAAGAACCGCTATCCCCACAGCGACGAAACCCACAGTCAGAGAAACCCATGCCCCCTGGAGCATCCTTGCGAACACGTCACGACCCAGATCATCCGTGCCGAAAAGATATATCCTCATGGGAGGGATCTCCCTGTGAGCAAGGGCCTCCAGATTGGGCGATGAAAGGGGGGGCTTGAGTTTTTCCTGGAGCCTCACGACTGAAGGATCAAGTATGGGCTCACGTCCCGCTGTCAAAAAAAGACCAAGAACGGCAACAACAAAAAAGACCAGGAAGATAACAAAGCCGATCAGGGCAATCTTATTCTTCTTAAAGAGAATCCAGGATGATCGTCTCCTTTTGGGAGAGATGCTGTCGAGCCCCTCGCTGGCGCCCGGTATCTGATTATTTAGCTCTTTTTTCAAAGCCTTATCCTCGGATCAACCACCATATAGAGGATGTCTGAGATAAAGGTGCCCAAAAGCACCAGCACGGCGGAGATGAAATTGACCGTCAGTATCACGGGGTAATCCCTTGCAAGGATCGCCTCATAGGCCATACGGCCCATGCCGGGCCAGGAGAAGATTGACTCGATTATAACAGATCCTCCGATGAGGCCGGGGAGGATCAATCCAAACATGGTCACAAAGGGAAGGAGAGCGTTTCTCAAGGCGTGTTTATAGTAAACCTGATCCGAGGTTAGCCCCTTTGCCCTGGCTGTTCGCACGTAGTCCTGGTCCTGCACCTCCAGCATCTGACTGCGCACATATCGCGAAAGCACGGCAATGCCCCCGCTCGCGCCCAGAACCGAAGGCAGAAGAAGATGCCACAGGCGATCCATAAACGCGCTGAGCGCAGGGGAATCGGAAGACAGGCCGAATGTCTCCATCCCAATTACAGGCACATGGAACCAGGACACCACAAGTATGATAAGCATATAGGCAAAGAAGAAACCCGGGATGGATATGAGGAGGTAGGAGAAAAACGTAACCCCTCTGTCATAGACTCCTCCCCTCTTAAGGGCGGAGCTTATCCCCAGAGGGAAGGAAAGTGTCCATGTGATGATGGTCCCAACAATGAAAAGCGGAAGACTGTTTGAGAATCTCTCCCAAATCTTCGCCAGTACCGGTTGATTATCTTTCCAGGAAACCGTTCTTCCGACCAAAAGATCCTTGTAGAAGAGGGCATACTGCACATGGAGGGGTTTATCGAGGTGGAACTCCTTTTTGAATCTCTCCACCAGCTCAGGGGTGAACTTGGGGTTCATCGGATCAATCTGGCTGGGTTTCCCGGGCGCGAGATGGATGATCATAAAGGATACGACCGAGACGAAAAAGAGCGTAACAAGCTTCTGCACAACGCTCCTTGCCAGGAAAGAAATCATTATCTAAGCACCTCTCTAGCCCTCATCCATCAGGACAGGGGCATCTTTGAGCTTGATCCACCTGTTGAAGTGGAAGGTATAGTTTCCGGTATTGGTTGGTTTTATCTTCTTGTAAACAGTCTTTCCCCTTGGCTCGCTTTCCTTTATCACGATACGCCTGTCTAAAACCGCGGTCCATCTGCTCACGTATAGAAAGGTGTAAGGCTGCTCCTCGGCAATGATCTCGTGGAGCCTGTGGCAGTATTCAACCTGTTTTGCATGATCGTATTCCTGCCTTATCCTGACAATCAGATCATCTGCCTCGGCGTTTTTGAATCCCACGAAATTAAGTCTGTTAGCGTCCACCTGACTTGAATGCCATATCTGATAGAGATCAGGCTCTATCCCCATCTGCCAGCCCAGAATCACCGCGTCAAAGTCGAGTTTATTGATGCGTTCCTGGATGAATACAGACCATTCAACAATGTCGGTTCGCACGTCAACGCCTATCCTCTTCCAGGCGTCCTGGGCAACCGCGAGGACGGCCTTCCTGAGGTCATTGCCGCTGTTGGTGATAAGCGTGAACTCAAGCCTTTTTCCGTCCTTTTCAAGCCAGCCTTCCTTGCCCCTGTGCCAGCCTGCCTCTGAAAGAAGTCTGAGGGCTCCTTCCGGATCATAGGTCAACGGTTTGATAGACTGATTATAGTAATCCGTCTGTTTTACAAAGGGGCCGGTTATATTCTCCCCCTGGCCGTAGAGTATGAATTCTATGACCTTTTCAACATCTATCGCCATGCCCAGAGCCCTCCTTACCCTGACATCGTCAAAGGGGCTCCGTCGCATGTTGTATCCGATATATGTATAGCCGAAGGCCGTCCCGGAAAAAGATTGATAGCGCTTATCGCCTCCAAGCCGTTCAACCTGGTGAGGCTGGACACCGTAGCTGTCAACCGTGCCGGCGTAAAACTCCATCTCCTGGGTAAGGATGTCCGGGATTATCCTGAAGAGGTATCTTTTGTAGTTCGCGGGGCCTTCCCAGTAATCTTCGAAAGCCTTGAGGGTTATAAACTGATCCGATCTCCACTCCTGGAAGACAAAAGGCCCTGAGCCCACCGGCCTTCTGTTAAACTCGCTTTGTCGAAGTCCGAATTTGGCCGGATCACGTCCCCGCCTTGACGCCTCCTTTTCCATAGCCTTATCGTTTAAGAGATGTTCGGGGAGTATGCCCATGGCCCAGGTACCGAGCGCCGGGGAATAAAGCCTTTTATAGACCACCCGAACCGTCAAGGGATCAACTGCCTCAACGGCCTTAACCGGCTCATAGTCGGGAACCCTGGGGGAGAGGCTCTTTGGATTCATGATGGCCTCGTAGGTAAACCTGACATCCTTGGCGGTCAATGGACGGCCGTCATGGAACCTCACGCCCTCTCTAAGGTGAAATGTGATGACAGGATTGTGTTCATAAACAGGCGCATAGGTTCGGGCAATGGCTTTATGCCTTTCAGGGGAAACAGCCGGCTCTGTTGAAACAAATCCCTCAGAGCGCGTTTCTTTGAAGTATTCAGTCCCGAGAAGTTCCTCAAGGTTTTTGAAAAGATCCTGATCAACCCTTGAGAGAACAAGCTTTATCCTGTGCGGCAGATTTACCCTGACTTTCGTCGGCCCTTCAATATCCGGATTGAATTCAAGACTTGAGGGTTCAAGCAAAGCTATACTCTCAACTGCCTCAAGAGTCGCCTTGAGTCCGGGGCCGGCAGGATGCTCGGCTTTTAAGGCCATTTCAAGCAACATGACAAGAGCCCGAGGCCCGATCCTTCCAGTCCCCGGGACATCGGCATCTTCATTTATGCAGAAATAGGCCTCTTCATGGATTTGCCAGGACTTTGCAACCCTGCCCCTGAAGCTGAGATGCTCGTCTCTGTCAATCAGGCCTTCAAATACCATGGATTCTATCTGGCTGCTTGCCGAGTCGGCGGAGAGCGCGGGGTTCAACATGCTGGCGTCTCCGATGGATGCGGTGATATAGTCAGTCAGCCGGACAGGGTTGCCCCTGGTCTGCTCCTCGTATGTGGGGACCCAGAGGTATGACTGCAAGAGAAAGGCTATCAGTATAAGCGGCGCGATCAGAAGGATACGCTTTACAATCATTGGTACCCCTTGATGAACCCTTTTACTTCAAGATCGGCGGGAAGCCGCCATATTTTCAGCGCTATCTGCGAGGGATCTCGAGGCCGTAAGGAGTCCCCAACGCAGAGGGGGGATCTATCCCTCTCTGCGCCAAAAAGAACAGGCCGAAAGACTTGGAAGCAATAAAGGTTCCGGCAGGACATCCTGTGATTGCTTTCAATAAGTCTAGGTGCCCATATCCCAGGAGGCAAGGTATTTTTCCTGTTCCGGTGTCAAAGAATCAATGTGTATCCCCATTGACTCAAGTTTAAGGCGTGCGATTTCGCGATCTATCTCAGCAGGCACAGGATACACCTTTTTTGAAAGCCCCTTGTGATTTGATGACATATACTCAGCGGATAGGGCCTGGTTGGCAAAGCTCATATCCATCACGCTTGAGGGATGCCCTTCCGCAGCGGCCAGATTGACAAGCCTGCCCTCTCCAAGGAGATATATTCTTCTGCCGTTTTTGAGGGTGAATTCCTCAACAAATTCCCTGATCCCTCTGCGGGCCGTGGAAGCTGCAACCAGGCCCGGAAGATCCAGCTCCACATCGAAGTGTCCTGAGTTGGATATGATGGCGCCGTCTTTCATGGCAAGAAAGTGCTCCTGCCTGATCACACGTATATCACCGGTGAGTGTGCAGAAGAAATCGCCTATTGGAGCGGCCTTTGCTATGGGCATAACATCATATCCGTCCATAACCGCCTCAAGAGCCCTCAAGGGATTTACCTCGCACACGATCACCCTTGCCCCGTGACCCTTTGCGCGCATTGCGACCCCTCGGCCGCACCAGCCGTAGCCGCTGGCCACGAAGTTTGAACCGGCAAGGAGTCTGTTTGTGGCCCTGATGATCCCGTCAACCGTGCTTTGCCCAGTGCCGTATCGGTTATCAAAGAGATGCTTTGTGTCCGCATCATTTACGGATACGATGGGAAACTTGAGGACCCCGTCCTGCTCCATGCTCCTCAGCCTTATCACCCCTGTAGTCGTCTCTTCTGTCCCGCCGATAACACCCTTAAGAAGCTCCTCCCTTTCTGCACTGGTGAGGCCCCTTGCCCATGCGGCAACTGAAGGTTCAAGATCCGCCCATCTTTCAAGCGCTATGAAATGGAGAGAGCCTACAAGGTCCGCTCCATCGTCCATGGTCAGATTGGGCTTGTGCTTCAAGGCAGACAGGATATGGCTGTAATATGTCCCAT
This sequence comes from Desulfatiglandaceae bacterium, assembly GCA_041753575.1. Classification (GTDB taxonomy): domain Bacteria; phylum Desulfobacterota; class DSM-4660; order Desulfatiglandales; family Desulfatiglandaceae; genus CG2-30-51-40. The sequence continues at coordinate 30,566 of JBGSUA010000034.1, read as the reverse complement.
GATCTTCTCCCTTTATGGCGAAAACAGGAATTTCATGGTCTGCCACAAGAGCTGCCGCAACGTCATCCTGAGTGGAAAGGGGGTTTGACGCGCACACTACCACTTCGGCTCCACCGGCCTTGAGGGTCTTCACAAGTCCCGCGGTCTCGGTTGTGACATGCAGACAAGCTGAAAGCCTGAGGCCTTTCAAGGGCCTTTCCTTTTCGAACCTCTCCCTGATCTTGCGCAAAACAGGCATGCTCATCTCCGCCCACTCTATGCGCAGACGCCCTTTTGTCGCCAGATTTATATCCTTTATATCATAATCCATTAGAATCACTCCTTAATTATTGTATAGCCCTCTTAATGTCCTCAATCATATCGGTCTTCTCCCAGGTAAACTCAGGAAGATCCCGGCCGAAATGTCCATAATTACATGTTTTTTTGTATATCGGCTTAAGAAGATCAAGCCTTTCAATAATGGCCCTGGGTCTGAGATCGAAGAGCTTCTTCACTATCTCAGTAAGCTCGGCGCTGGAGACGACGCCTGTGCTGTAAGCACCAACCATCACTGAAACAGGCTGTGCCCTGCCTATGGTATATGCCACCTGGATCTCACAACGCTCCGCAAGGCCGGCCGCAACGATATTCTTGGCTATATAGCGGCACATGTAGGATGCGCTTCTATCAACCTTTGTGGGGTCTTTTCCGGAAAAGGCTCCCCCTCCGTGGTAGCCGAACCCTCCGTAGGTATCCATTATTATTTTTCTACCGGTGAGGCCGCAATCTCCCATGGGGCCTCCCACCACGAATCTTCCTGTTGTGTTGATGAAAAACTGAGTCTTTTCGTGGAGCATCTCAGCCGGTATAACCTCTCTGATAACGTGCTCTATGATAGCCTCGCGCAGGGTGTCATAGTCCACATCAGGAGAGTGCTGCGCCGCTATGACCACCGTATGGACGCTTGCGGGCTTTCCGTCAATATACTGGACCGTAACCTGTGATTTCCCGTCGGGCCTCAGCCATGGCAGTTGTCCGGATTTTCTCACATAGGCAAGCCGCCTGGTCAGCCTGTGGGCGAGATATATGGGCATAGGCATGAGTGCTATTGTATCCTTGCAGGCATAGCCAAACATAAGCCCCTGATCTCCTGCCCCCTGCTCCTTCAGGAGGCCGGTTCCGTTAACACCCATAGCAATGTCAGGAGATTGCTTGTCAATGGTGGAGATGACAGCACAGGTGGCCCAGTCGAATCCCATATCTGAACTGTTGTAACCTATATCCTTTACGGTCTCCCTTACCACCTCGGGGAAATCCACGTAGGCCTTCGTAGTGATTTCGCCTGCTATCAGGGCAAGACCTGTAGTGACGAGGGTTTCGCAGGCAACCCTGGAATTGGGGTCCTGCTCAATAATTCTATCGAGCACATGATCGGATATCTGATCCGCAACCTTGTCGGGGTGCCCCTCGGTAACGGATTCTGAGGTAAATAGAAAATTTGAGGGTTTCATACACCACTCCTTTCAAAATTATTTCATTATTTTAAAATACAGTTATCAATAAGTCTCGTCTTTCCAACCTTCACCGCAAGGGCTACAAGGGCGTGATCGCCGACCGTCTGAAGATCATCGAGTGTGACCGGATCACAAACCGCGATATAGTCAATAATGGTGAATGGATGGCTGAGGATGAGCTTCTCCATGGAGCTGCGCAGTGCCGAGGCGTCGCGCTCTCCGGATACATATATATTCGCGGCCAGATCCATTGCCTTCTTCAGACAAAGAGCGGAAAATCTTTCTTCAGGGCTCAAGTAGGCATTCCTTGAACTCATGGCAAGGCCATCTTTCTCGCGGACCGTAGGAACCCCCACGATTTCTATGTCCATATTCATATCTTCAACCATTCGGCTTATTACCGCGAGCTGTTGATAGTCTTTCTGACCGAAAACCGCTATGTGGGGCTTGATGATATTGAAGAGTTTCGACACTACCGTTGTAACGCCGTCAAAGTGGCCGGGTCTTGAAAGGCCACATAAATGCCGGCTTAGATCCTTTACGCTTACATTGGTCTGGGAGCCTCCCGGATACATATCGCGGACACCAGGCATAAAGACTATGTCAACCGGCACCCCCTCAACTTTAGCAAGATCTCCCTCAGTGTCACTCGGATACTTTTCAAAGTCCTCCTGCGGTCCAAATTGCGTCGGGTTTACGAAGATGCTTACAACCACCTTGTCTGCAAGCCTCCGCGCCACCCTCATAAGCTCCAGATGCCCCTCATGGAGGAATCCCATTGTCGGAACAAATCCAATTGTATTACCGGAAATTCTAAGCTCCTCTGCCTTTGCCTGCATAAGGGCCACAGACTCAATGAGCTCCATGAGATCGCCTTTCGTCCATGTGAATTAGAGCTGATTTATTTACAATGATTCTAAGTTATTGTCAAATCCATTGTAGAAGTAAGGCGCAAAAAATCCTCAATAGAAAGGCTCTCCGCCCTGGAGGTGGGATCAATTCCTGCCTTATCAAGGGATGCCGCTATGCTGCCGCGCTCCAACAAAGGAAAATAACCTCTAAGGGAATTGAGGATGGTTTTTCTCCTGTGGGCGAACGCCCCCTTGACCACCCTTGTAAAGAGTCCGTCATCTAAAGCCCGGGCAGGATATGATTTTTGAAAATCAAGCTCAATAACCGTAGAATCAACCCTGGGCCTTGGGAAAAAAGATCCGCTTGCCACCTGGAGCTGGATAGACGCCCTTGCATGGTATTGCACAAAAACGCTCAAAGCCCCATAAATCTTACCTCCCGGAGACGCCGTAACCCTCGCCGCGACTTCCTTTTGGAGCATGAGCAGTGCCCTGCCGATCAACTTGCGGTTTAATACAAGCTTTTCAAGGACGGGTTTTGAAATATTGTACGGGAGATTGCCAATCGCGTGAAACGGTCCCCCGCTGCAAGGCATGTTCTTGAAATCCCACCTGAGAATATCCTCTGTGATTAAAATAACATTTGAGATACCTTCAAGTCGCATTCTTGCCTTCAGGTCCGCGGCAAGCTCTTCATCTTTTTCTACAGCCACAAGCGTAGCAACCGTCTTTGCCAGAGGGATTGTAAGGGCTCCGCGGCCGGGTCCTATCTCGAGCACGGTATCGGAGCGGTCAAACCGGGCCAGGCCGATGATATGATCTATGATGCCTTTTTCTTTGAGAAAGTGCTGCCCTAGGGATTTCTTGGGAGGACAGATCAAGAGGCTCTCCATGAAACCCGTGGGCATCTCTTTCCTTTCAGTTTCCTTTTCTCACGCCACCTTTTCATGGCCTTAAAAAAATACAGAGAAAAAAAGTAGGAAGGAGGCGTTGTGCAAGCCGCAAGCACAAGACCCCCCAGAATAAAGGCCGCCAATATCCATTCTCCGGATCCCAGGATCGTCCTGACAAGCTCCATGGGGTCCTCCAAACGACCCATCGCATCCATAATAGTGGAGAAGGATTTTCCTTTCTGCTTGATGCCCAGTAATCCCGCCCCGATCTTGTAGGAATAATAATACAAAAAATACCAGTTGAGGGGATTGCTGATCCATGTTCCAAGAAGGGCCGTGATCTTACTGGCCCTGAATACCAATGCCAGAGCTATCGCTAATGCAGACTGAAAAGGCAGAATAGGCATGGTGCCCGCAAATACGCCGACCGCCATGCCCATGGCAAGTTCATGGGGCTCGCCCTTAAGCCTTAGCAATTTCAGGTAGTAATACTTAAGTCGCCTCTTTAATACCAATGTCTGTCAGACCTCTGCTGACTGGCTGAATATATCCGGTTCACCCCGCGAATCTCATGCGCTGATCAATCAATGGGATATCTGGACCTCACGTCAATACCCAGATCCGCCCTCTCACCCTTAATCAGCCTTTGGAAACCTGCTACTGCTATCATAGCGCCGTTATCAGTACAATAGGAAGCTCTCGGAAAGAAAACCTTTACCCGCTCCAGATTCATTTCCTCCCGGATTCCAGCTCTGAGCCGATTGTTGCAGGCCACTCCCCCCGCTAGCACAACCGACTTTACACCTGTAATCCTTACTGCGGAGACAAGCTTTGCAGTCAGAACATCAACTACAGCCTCCTGAAAGGATGCCGCTATGTCGGCCAGACTCACCTGAGGCGGTTTGCCCTCGTTGTCTTTCCATTTTCTGTAATACATAGCCAGGGCAGTCTTCAATCCGCTGAAGCTGAAATCGGCAGTCTCCGGCGACATCATCGGGCGGGGGAACCTGATGCTCAAAGGAGATCCCTCCGCCGAAAGTTTTTCTATTACCGCCCCTCCCGGATAACCGAGGCCCATTAGCTTGGCCGCCTTGTCCAAGGCCTCGCCTGCCGCATCATCTACGGTGTGGGCAAGCTGATCGTATTGTCCCACATTTTTAACCATGTAGATATTTGTATGTCCTCCTGAGACCGTCATAGCCACAAAGGGAAATTCAGGAACAGAGTCCTCAAGAAATATAGAAAGGATGTGCCCCTCAAGATGGTTGACCCCTACCATGGGTATGCCCAGGGAAAAAGAAATTGCCTTGGCATAGTATAGGCCCACGAGCAGAGATCCGATAAGACCAGGGCCGACAGTGACCGCTATGCCTTCTATCTTCTTAAGGGAAACTCCGGCCTGGCTCAATGACTCCCTGACAACCGGGCCGATGTTTCTCAGGTGTTCCCTGGAGGCAAGTTCAGGCACCACACCTCCGTGGGGCCGGTGCAGGGCAATCTGCGAATGCACCACACTGGACAAGGCGATCTTTCCGTCCGCCACTACTGCAGCAGCCGTATCGTCACAGGAGCTGTCTATTCCCAGTACTATCAAACCTATCAGGCCTTCCTCCCCGGACTTATAAAAAAAAGAGCGGCGCGCAACGGCGCCCCCCATCTCGAAGACAATTCGGCAAAACCTCTAACGCTCATTCAGTAAAATACAGTTTGATATTCCCCAGGAGATTAGGGCCGATGCCCTTGACAGCGCCCAGATCCCTTGCAGTTATTGCGCCTCCCCTGCGGTTTCTCTCTTCAATAATGCTGTCCGCGAGACGTGGGCCTATCCCCGGCACAGCCATCAGCCCTTCCCTTGATTCCCGGCCGAGGGATATAGGGATCCCGAGCGTAATCTTTTGAAAGGCCGAGATCTCGAACTGCGAGATCCTCATCCTTCCCCCATCTACCGAGACTTCAACTCCATTGCCTGAGTCCAGAGCAGCATCAAGCTCTGAACCAATGAGCCAACCGGAAACCTCCGCTTTCAAAAGCAGTTCCCTTATGGTCGGTTTGCTTGAAAAGCAATATATTCCCGGCTTCTTTACATCTCCGCGCGCCTCCGCGCATATATTACCCAGCTTCGCGGAGGTCTCGGGCCGGCCCGTAAGAACGGCGCTCAGCCCCATTAAGAGAAGCGCCAGTATAAAAAAGAGAAGTGCGGAGGCCTTTCCCCTATTCGCCTTTTGCTTCGTCGTCCAGCCCGAAGGTCTTATGAAGAGTCCTGACAGCCAGCTCAAGGTATTTTGCCTGAATCACAACCGAGAGTTTTATTTCGGATGTGCTTATCATCATTATGTTTATGTTTTCGGAAGCAAGAGCGGCAAACATCCGGTTTGCCACACCGGCGTGAGTCCTCATACCGACTCCCACTATGGAGACCTTGGCGATGTCTTCATCACCCAACACCTTCTCCGCGCCGACCTCCTGGGCCACCTGGCTAACAAGTTTCATGGTCCTGTAGAAATCAGGCTTCGGCACTGTGAAGGTAATATCCGTAGATCCATCTATGCTGGTATTCTGCACAATCATGTCAACCACAATCCCCGATTCGAAGACTGGATCAAAAATCCTACTCGCAATGCCGGGGCGGTCGGGTACCTTCCTGATGGTAACCCTTGATTCATTCTTGCTGTAAGCTACCCCGGAAACTAGAACCTTTTCCATATCCTTTGTTTCTGCAACAACCATGGTACCCCTCGTATCTGAAAAAGTTGATCTTACATAAACAGGAACATTGTATTTCATGGCAAACTCAACAGCCCTTATCTCCAGCACCTTGGCTCCCAAGCTTGCCATCTCGAGCATTTCTTCATAGGAGATTGTATCCAATTTCTTTGCCTTTGGACAAACCTCCGGGTTTGTCGTATAGACACCCTCCACATCGTCCTTAAAAATCTCGCATACGTCTGCTCTGATGGCCGCTGCAATGGCCACAGCCGTAGTATCCGAGCCTCCTCTCCCGAGGGTCGTTATATCGCCCTGCTCATCCAGTCCCTGAAATCCGGCTATTGCGACGATCTTGTTTTCATCCAGCGCCTTTAAGATTCGATCCGTCTCCACCTGATTTATCTTTGCGCGGCCGAACAGATGATCCGTATGAATGGCTATCTGGAAGCCAAGCAGAGACTGAGCCTCAAACCCCATATCCTTGACCGCCATTGAAAATAAAGCAATGCTCTCCTGCTCCCCTGTTGCCAGAAGCACGTCCAGCTCCCTTGGATCAGGGTCAGGAGATATCTGTTTAGCGAGCTTTATAAGCCCATCCGTCCTTCCGGCCATGGCCGAGAGAACGACCACCATCTTGTTGCCGTTTCTGTAAGAATCAATGACCTTAGCGGCTACGGCCTTTATCTTATCAACCGTTCCTACCGAAGTCCCCCCGTATTTTTGTACTATCAGCGCCATAAAAACCTCCAGGTGTCATATAGAAAAGGCTGAGGGCGGTCTTGAAATCTCGACTCTGAGGCGATGTCCCCTATCGGATAGGCCTTCAATGGAAAGGCTAACCCTTACGCTTCTTGCAGGCAGTATCTGGGGCCACCTGTCCGACCATTCCATGACCGCCACACCTCCCTCGTAGAAATAATTATCAAGCCCTGCGTCAAGAAAGGCACCAAGACTTTCGAGCCTGTACGCGTCCATATGGTAGAGCTTGATCCTCCCCTCCTCGTACTCATTTACCAGTGAAAATGACGGACTGGTGACAGGCAGAGACGGAGGCACGCCGAGACCCAGCGCTACCCCCTTGGCGAAACAGGTCTTACCCGTTCCAAGCTCGCCGGAAAGCGCGATCACATCACCTGGGCTCAAACTTCTGCCTAGTCTGGCCCCCAGCTCCTTTGTCTCCTCAGGGCTGGAGGTGTGTAAGACAAGAGCATTGTCTTCACTTGAACAGGCAGAAGCCATTTATCCTAGAAATCCTCTACCAGTTTCGCCATGGCTCGCACCGCCTTCTCGAACCCCACCATCACCGCCCTCGCCACTATGCTGTGTCCAATGCTGTATTCCTCTATAGAAGGGAGCGCCTTAAATCGCCTTATATTGACATAATTCAGGCCGTGTCCGGCGCTTATCTTGAGACCCGCCTCAGAGGCAATCAGAACAGCCTGCCTTATGCGCTCAAATTCGCCGGAAGCCTCACTTTCTCCCTTGGCATCAGCGTATTTGCCCGTATGGATTTCAACTATATCCGCCCCACATTGCCTTGCGGCCTTAATCTGATCCTGAGAAGGGTCAACGAATAAACTCACCAGGATGCCTGCAGAGTTAAGTCTTCCGCACACCTTCGCAAGCTCCCCTGTCCTTGAGGCTACATCGAGACCTCCCTCAGTCGTCAGTTCCATTCTCTTCTCAGGCACCAGTGTAACAAGGTCAGGCATTATCTCAAGGGCAATATCAACCATCTCCCCAACCGCGGCCATCTCCATGTTTAGCTTTGTTTTTACCGTCTCTCTTAGAAGTCTCAGATCTCTGTCGTTTATGTGGCGCCTGTCCTCCCTCAGATGGCATATAATACCCTCGGCTCCAGCCAGTTCAGCGATTCCGGCGGCAAGCACGGGATCAGGCTCAATAGTTCTCCTTGCCTGCCTCACCGTGGCGACATGATCCACATTGACAGCCAGACGTGCCATCCCTAACAATCCTCCCTTATCATCGTCAGAAGCCTCTTCTCTTCTCTCTCCATATCTTCAGCATCCCCCTCAGAGCGTTCATGATCATGTCCCACAAGATGCAGCACTCCGTGGACCAAAAGTCTTTCAATAGTTATCTCAAAAGTCTCTCCGATGGATTCGGCCTCCCTGCGGGCCGTCTCAACGGAAATGACCACATCACCAAGCATATCTGTAAGGGGATCATCAAGATAACCCTGCGGGAATGAGAGGACATTTGTGGGGCCTTTTTTCTTGAGATAAAGGCCGTTAAGCTCCGCGATATGAGTGTCATCCGTAAAAAGGATACTGAGGTCCTTGTTATGACAGCCCAAGGCGCTTAAGAGTGCCTCCATTCCCCGTCTTATCTTCGCGGCGCTTAATCCTGGAGTCCTCCGCTTGAACTGAATCTGTATTTCCAATTGAACCTCTCTTTACCGGCGCGATCTTCAGAACAGGCTCCGGATACTCAATGCGCTGATGGAAGATCCCGCCAAGCGTCTTGTTAAAGCTCTTGGCAATCTCGTTTAAGTCCTTAAGGGTGAGTTCGCACTCATCAAGTTGTCCGTCGGAGAAGGCCTTGTTTATAATCTTCTGGACCAGACCCTGTATCCTTGCAGCCGTAGGCTCTGAGATGGTGCGGGAGGCAGCCTCGGTAGCGTCTGCAAGCATTATGAGCCCAGCCTCCTTGGTCTGGGGCTTGGGGCCTGGATATCTGAAATCTTCCTCTTTAACCTTTACCGCCTTATCCCCTTTCCTTTCGGCCTGTTCCTTCGCCCTCTCGTAGAAAAAGCTTATGAGACTCGTGCCGTGATGCTGTCTTATGATGTCGCGGATCTCTCGCCCTAACCCAAATTTAGCCGCGAGTTCAACTCCTTCCTTTGCATGGGATGTGAGTATCAGGCTGCTCATGGACGGTGCAAGCCTCTCATGCCTGTTTTCGCCCCCCAATTGATTTTCCACAAAATAAAGCGGCTTTTTTACCTTTCCTATATCGTGGTAATAGGCTGCAACCTTTGCCAAAAGGGGGTTTGCCTTTATGCCCTTTGCCGCCGCCTCCACCATTGTGCTGACTATCACGCTGTGATGGTATGTTCCAGGGGCCTGCACCATCAGCTCTCTCAGCAGCGGTTGATCCAGATTGGCCTGTTCGAGGAGCTTTATGTCGGTTGTGTAGCCGAAAGTGATCTCTATGATGGGAATGACACCCGTGGTGATCACGCCGGAAAGGATTCCTCCCACAAAGCCTGCGACGCAGACCACAGCGGTCTCGGGCGTTGCGATGGATCCATCCAGCGCCTGTATGGCGAGGGCCATCACAATATGCACTGCTCCTACCTTTACGCCGGTCTTGATAAAGACGGCCCTTTCACGGCAATCCTTAACCCCATAGGCCGACATCAGTGAGCTTATGAAAAAATACATGAACCATTCTATACGTCCGCCGATTACAATAGCCGAAAGAATAGATGCAATGAGGGAAAAGCTGGCTGCCACCTTCATGCCGTTAAAAACGGCTATCACCATTGCGCCTGTAGCAACAGGCATGGCAAATATAAAGGCCCGCGAGCTGAAAAGCCCCGTGCCCCTCGCAAGCTCATCGGCAATAAATCCTGCCGACATAATAACCAAAAACAGGCCTACCAGAGTTACTGCGAAAAGAAGGAGATCTGTTGAACCGGCCCTGGAGAACTTGCTTTTGAGAAGCCCCACCAGATACAGTGCTGACAGAACCAGGCTGATAAGCAAGGCCATTGCAGGAGCGCCCGTAAGCATTTCCTTTCTTTTAAGCACCTTGTTGTGCTCGTTCAATTTGAGCAGATGCTCCGGAGTAATCCTTTCTCCCTCCCTTACGATCATCTCGCCCTTTTTTACAATAAAGTAAAAAGGCTTTACTTCTCTTAGCGCCTGGTCTCTCCTTAACTCGGTCTCCCGCTTGTTAAAGGTGATGTTGGCCTGGACGACCGCAGCAGCCAGTGTGTAAGAGGCCTTAGCATTCTCAGGTGAGCTGAGCGAACCGGCAATTATCCTCCCCTGCTCCCTTATATAATTTCTGGCCCCATGGGATGTGAAAAATCCTCCTGTTTCAGCGTAAGCCTTTTCCTTCTCAGTGCGTATGTCCCTGAGCAAAAGTCCCTTGGCTTCGGCTTTCAAAACGGACTCGTCCGCAACAATCCCAGTCCGCAGGCAATTGACCAGAAGCATTATGGCAGTTTCTTCCGTCTCAGAAGAAAACCCTGTTTTTACAAGCTGGTTAAAAAGGTCTTCGCTTGGGGAGGTACCAAGCGCTTCATTAATTTCACTGCGAAGGGAATCCTTGGAAGGCCGCTGAATTTCAGCCGCAGGAGCCGAATCGTGCGCACTCGCTGCAAGTTTGCTCTTTGAGACGTATTCTCTACCGAGGCGGAAGGCCTCCCTGATACGGGAGATGAGATGCAGGCCTTCCGGGTCAAAATCATATACAGGCAGGACCAATCTTGAGGCCTCAAGCCTCCCCTTCTCCGTCAGGACAGGATCCTCTACAAGAAAATCCTGAGAGGCCTTTATGTCCCTTTCCGCCACGTCTCCGGCGAGATAGATCTTAGGTCCCGTCAGGGCGTGGGGAAACAGCAAGACCGAGATAATGACACTCAGAGAAAAGAGGATGAACCAGTTCCTTCGATCAAGATCAATGGGCTTTGCAGCCGAGCCTGAATAGGGCTCCTTTTCAGACCTTTTGCGGATTCTGATCCATTCGAGCAGAGAAAAATTTTGTGATTTAGATTTCATACCTTTGCAGTGAGTTCTTATCCTGTGCCTCAAAAATTAGTCAGCAATAAAAAGAGGGACTCTTCTATCCTGACCACATAAAAAATATCATGAGGAAGCAGTTCTTTTATGTTTATCCCAGCGCTCGTAGGCATCAATTACTTCCTGGACAAGCGGATGTCTTACTACATCATCTCTTGTAAAATATACGAACTTAATTCCCTCTATACCCTTAAGGAGCTCAGAGGCCTCATTAAGTCCTGAGACCTTGCCGTCAGGAAGATCCGTCTGGGTCACGTCACCCGTAATAACCGCCTTTGAACTGAAGCCGAGTCTCGTCAAAAACATCTTCATCTGCTCTGAGGTTGCATTCTGGGCCTCATCAAGTATTACAAACGCGTCATTGAGGGTTCTACCCCTCATGAATGCGAGCGGGGCAACCTCGATAGCCCCCTGATTTATAAGCCGAGAGGCGCTTTCATAGCTCATCATATCGTGAAGGGCGTCGTAGAGTGGTCTCAGATAGGGGTTCACCTTTTCATAAAGGTCGCCTGGGAGAAAACCTAGACGCTCTCCGGCTTCCACCGCGGGTCTTGCAAGGACAAGGCGGTTGACCTCCCTTTTTGTGAGGGCAGATATGGCCATGGCCATGGCGAGGTATGTCTTTCCAGTCCCGGCAGGCCCTATTCCGAATACGATATCGAATTTTCTGATGCTGTCCACGTAATGCTTCTGATTTATTGTCTTGGGAGCAATAAGTTTCTTGTTGGAGGAGATCAAGATCTGATCTTTGAATAACTTCTTGAGATCGGCTCCCCTGTCGGCGCTCATTATTTTGATTGCTCGATCCACATCACTTGCAAAAACAGGATATCTCGCCTTAAATACCTCATAGAGCTGTGAAAGTACGGCCTCTGCAAGATCTATCTGCCACTGCCCCCCATGAATGGTTAATGCGTTGCCTCTTAGATTGACCGATACCCCGACCCTGGCCTCAAGGAGTTTCAGGTGTGAATTTTGCTCCCCGCAAAGCGCCCTTAGGATTTCCTGATCCTCGAATGTCAGGCGCCTGATCAGGCCCTCTTCGCTCCTGGATTCCCCTTTTCCTGGTAAAGCCTGACTCAAATCCCCAAATCCTCTCCCGGCGTCGCCAGGAGATCCATATCCCGGCCTCTTGCCGCTTCTTTTATATCTGTTAAATTTACATTACTAACATAGCTCAGTTAATGTTGCAAGACGGAGGCTTTGGTGCTATCAGTCGCTAAACCTGCTTCTTTAAGCGTTCCTGAATTATTCCAGGCCCGGCTTCCTCCTCACATCGGTCTGACATCACGGCAGTCTTTCGGGAGGCTATCTCAAAAGACCCTCAAGAGGCCTCCTCCACCGCGACCAGATAAGATATGCATATTTAATCCGCGCACTCGCAAGCTAAAGGCACCTACCAAACTTAAGTGAGTTTTTGTTTATAGCAAGAGGCATGCACAGGCATACCAGATCGTAGCCCGATTGATCAAAGGGCAGGTAGCAAAGGTCAACCGCCCTTGCGACGACCTGCATCCCCGCAAGTAGAGGTCCAATTATCCCCTTCCTGTTTGAACATTCATAGAAAACAAGCTTTACGGCCTGCAAAGCCTCACTACGCGGAAGCGACACAGGATATAGCCCCCCTTGGGCCGTATTTTTTGTCAAGCTGATCGCCCTTGGTGAAGAGGTGAGGCGTCGGGCCAACTGGAGGAATAATTCAGGCTTTATCTTGAATGCCGGAGTCCACATTGTAATCATTTTAGGGAGATCATTATCCGCCGGACGCTCGGGGGCCGAGACACCTATCTCCATCTTCCAGAAAGGCAGATTAAGTAAACCGCTTTTTGTGCACCCCGCAAAGTGGCACGTTATCCTTCTAAGACCGGAAGGAGCTGTTTCCCATGATCCTCCACAATCGCTGCACGTGAAAACCAGGCTCTTGCCCTCGCCTGCTAGATCTGATCCGCACTCAGGACATAAGGCCGGAACAAGACGGGGACGCTCCGGTGCCTCTTTAGCAATCCACTTATCAAGAGATTTTGTCCCTCCTTTTATAATGCCCAACTTTTTTCCCGAAAGGCCGTCTATAATGACTTTTCCCTCAATGTATAACGGAAGATAGACTCGGCTTATAACTTCACCCAAAAAGGCCCGGAGAAATCCAGCATCATTATCTTTGCCGGGGATGGATTTGACGGCCCTGTCCAGAACACTGGAGATTTCTAAAGATGAGTCGAGATAGACACCATCAGGCGATTCAGGAGCGAAGGAAACCGGCACGCTCTGGGTCCTCATTCCCAGGGACAATGGTGCCTGATCCAGGGGGACCGCCCTTACTGAGACATCCACAAAACGAGATACTACGTCATCCTCACGGCATGTAAATACATTTCCCTTGAATCGATGGTAGGGAACTAGAAAAAGAGAGCCTCTTTTGGATCTCTTAGCAAAGACGTAGCTTGGCACTTCAGGTGAGATGACTGCGTGGCGTACCCCGCAAAAAGGGCAAGAGAAAAGGTGGTCGCTTTCCTCCATTGTCACCGAGCCCCCGCACTGGGGGCAGGTCTCAGTTACCCTCCATTCCATCGTCAGAGAGCTTCTCGCCGCAGCGATTGCAGAAAACAGAATCAGGAAGATTTGTTTCGCCGCATTTCGCGCAGACACGCGCAGGCTTCTTTTCTCCAATGTTCTTCCCACACCTCGGGCAGAACGTCGCGTTTGGAGGGAGATTCTTTCCGCAATAAGAGCATTTCTTAAATACGACCTGCTGATGACCGCAATAGGGGCAAAACCTTGCGTCGGAAGGAATCTCATAGCCGCACTCAGAGCACACTGCCTTTTCCGAAGAGGACTCGGCCTTAGATCCTGTCTTACCAAGAAAGCCTGCAAACATTGAAGGCAGCATCAGGCCAAGACCAAGACCGATTCCCGTTCCGGCTTCACCTTGCGATTCAGATGCCTTTTCCATGGCCATGGCTGCCTTCAGCTTCAAGAGCCTGTCGAGATCTTCAATAACGTTAAGCCTGCTTTTGTCGTCAATGGCCTTTTGGACCTCGGCTGGAGGCGTTATCGAGGTTATGTAGAGATTCTCCAGCAACAGGCCCATGTGAATAAAGTCATCGCGGAGACGATCCTTCAGTCCTTTTGCGAATTCATCATATCTGCCTGGAAGGGTAAGTATGCTGTCGCCGTTTTGGCCGAGATAATCGTTCAGTCTTGAAACCAGGACGTCCCTGAGATAATCCTGTATTTCAAATGTGCTGTAACGCCCCATTGTACCAACCAGAGTGTTTATAAAGAGAACCGGTTGAACCACCCTGAGGCCAAAAACACCATGAGCCCTGAGCCTTATAAGACCCAACTTTGAATCCTTGAAGGCCACAGGATCTCTTGTTCCCCATTTGAGATTGGGGAAGAGCTTGAGATTGACAATATACACCTCCGCCCTGAGGGGGCTTGTGAGCCCCCAGGGAATGGCGATTACCTTGTTGAGCAGCGGTATATTGCCTGTCTTGAGGGTATGCCTCCCGGCCGGAAATGCATCGAGGGCCCTGCCGTTATAGAACAGAACCGCTGCCTGGCTCTCCCTCACAATAAGCTGGGCACCGAACTTGATCTCCCCCGAACTTCTCTCCGGTATCCTGTGAACCAGCTCATCGCCAGTTTGGTCAAGCCACTCTATTACCTCAAGAAAGATCACGTTATTGGTACCCACTTCAGCGCCTCCTGATTGTCATCCGGTAACTTGAGACCTTGGACTGCATGTGTGCTGGTTTGTTTTTTAATAAACCGCCACGTTCTTTGCGTCAAGCATTGCATCCACAAGGGATGCGCCCGCAACTATTGTGGCCCCTTCCATGAGTTCTTCCTGTGATATCTGTCTGGCCTTGATGCAGGGCTCGCACACCCAGAGCTTACCGCCCTGTTCCAGGAACATATCCATAAGATCCTTGAGCGGAGGAAATCCCGCAGCGTGTACATGCCTGGCATAATTTTTCATTGCAAGATAAACCCCCATCGTCTGCAATACCACCGTGGCCTCGGAATCCATAGCCAAGGCTGTGTTTGCCAGCACAAACGGAATGGTTGCCCTCTCAGGCTGTTCTTCGGCGCTTGTTACAATAAACATAAGTTTTCTGTTTTCTTCACCCATAATATCCCTTCCTTTCTATTTATTTAAATAGGCCTTACCAGCGGGGAATAGCTGCGACCCACGAGTTCAATATTGCATCCGGCCTAGGCGTCTCCCGTTATCCTGTGCCTTACTGCTTTAGATAGGAATCCTCAAAAAAGGTTACAAAGCCGGATTATGGCCGGGCATCAATGCTTTTTGTTCATCCTGTCTGAGAAAGCTATGGTTGACAACACGTTGAAAGTGCCTTACTTTTTTGCCCTGAAGATTGTGGCCCAACTTGTGAACTTCCTTTTTGAGGCCTTCAAGGAGAAAATAGATGCTCAAGAAGATATTTTTCACGGCCATCGCAGCCGCGTGTATTTATGGGATGCTCTACTATCATCTTATATTCGTAGGCAGCACTGTCAGCTTCTTGAATAAGACGAGCCCATCTATGAATTATACCTTTTTCAGCACCCACAGCAAATCCAACCGCTCTATAATTTCCATAAAGGAGCTGAGGGATGCCGGCGTAGCCGATCTACTGGTAAGGCTGGGCAAAATGACCGAAGAGGAGAAGGCTGCCCTGATGGACGAATTCTCCGATGTGGATTCCCGCTAGACCTCAAAGTCAACCTTTATTTTGAATGTTTTTATAGCCGGAAGATCCAGTATATCGCTTATGCCGGTCTTGCCCGCGATCTTATGAAGGATAGCCGATATCACATCACGATCTTTGGCAATTAATGTGAACCAGATATTATAGGGCCCATTTCTGCGATAGTTATGGGTAACGCCGGGATATTCATTCACAACCGAAACAAACTCTCCGATCTTGTCTTCGGAAACCCGCGCCGCGCAGAGAGTGGATGAAAAATTGAGACGTCTGGAATTAAAGCTGGCTCCGATACGCCTTATCACTCCCTCCGCCTTGAGGACGCCTATCCGCCTTATGACCTCGTCCTCATCCAGCCCCAGCCTCCCACCTATGAGCTCATAGGGCCGCTCCGCAATCGGAAAGTCGGACTGGATCTCATTGAGGATCCCCCTATCTACGGCGTCCATTTATTCACCAGACACAGGCCCACGTTTGCCTTGTCCCTTGCCCTTTCCCACGGGGACATAGGCGCAAAGGGGCTCTTCAGCCATGTAATCCCCCGTGGACTCAAATGCCCTGGCCCTGCATCCCCCGCAAACGCGCAGATACTCACATTCTCCACATTTTCCTTTGTACTCATCAAAATTACGAAGTCTATTGAAGACCTCAGATCCCTTCCACACCTCGTCAAAAGAAGACCTCTTGAGGTCGCCGCAGTTAAGCTCCAGGTATCCGCAAGGTTGGACTATCCCGTCGTATGATATGAAGCAAAAGGAAGTCCCGCCGAGGCAGCCGCGACTCACGGCATCAAGGCCGTATCTTTCAAAGGTCACACTCTCACCTCTCCTGTGAGCCTCCTGCCTTAAAACCCTGTAATAGTGAGGAGCGCAGGTGGCCTTGACATGAAGGGGGACTGTTTCCCTTACACTGCAAAGCCAGGTGAGAAGTCTCTCGTACTGATCCGCATCTATTTCCTGTGAGGACATCTCCCTCGCCCGTCCCGTAGGCACCAATAGAAAGAGGTGGTGGGCCGCGGCACCGAGCCTGACCGCAAGATCCATAATGGACTTAATGCTCGATATATTGTGCCTTGTGACGGTAGTATTTATCTGGAATTCGATTCCCTCCCTCTTGAGGGCATCTATCCCTGCCAGGGCGCCTGCAAACGCGCCGGGAACCCTTCTGAAGGAGTCGTGCTCGGGGGCCCCTTTCCCGTCTAGGGAAATACTCACCCTTTGTATGCCGGATTCCCTGATTTTACTGGCTGTATCGCCATCAAGAAGGGTACCGTTTGTGGCCATAACCATCCTATGGCCCAGGGAGGCGCCATGCCTTGCCAAGTCAAAGACGTCTGCCCTTAAAAGGGGCTCTCCGCCCGTGAGGATAACGATGGGATTGCCCGTGCGTCCTATCTCATTGAGGATTTCAATACACCGGCCGTGGTCAAGTTCGCCGGGATAGGGTCCCCTCTCAGATGATGCCCTGCAGTGGACGCAATTAAGATTGCATCTCCTGGTTATCTCCCAGGCAACAAGTCTTGGCTGATGCGCTCCCGGGCCGCTTGCCTGTTCCGACTCCTTCATGCATTCAACTCCATGGCCGCCTCCCTGGCAAAATATGTCAGTATCAGATCCGCCCCGGCCCGCCTTATCGCAGTCAGAATCTCCAGCATCACCCTTCTACCGTCTATCCATCCATTCTGAGCGGCGGCCTTGACCATGGCATATTCTCCGCTTACGTTATACGCGGCAAGTGGAAGAAGCGTCTCCTGTCGGACGGTTCTAATAATATCAAGATAGGCGAGTGCGGGCTTTACCATGACAATGTCAGCACCTTCCTCAATGTCCAGTCTTATCTCACGAAGCGCTTCCCTTGCGTTGGCAGGATCCATCTGATAGGAAGACCTGTCTCCGAATTGGGGAGCGGAATCCGCTGCGTCCCGGAAGGGGCCGTAGAAACCGGAGGCATATTTGGCCGAATAAGCCATTACAGCGGTCTCCATGTACCCTTCAGCATCAAGGGCCTTTCTAACCGCACCGATGCGTCCATCCATCATATCCGAAGGCGCAACCATATCGGCACCTGCTTTGGCGTGGGAAACGGCCTGTCTGGCCAGAAGTTCAACCGTTTCGTCATTGTCAACCACTGCTCCCTTAAGGACACCGCAGTGGCCGTGGCTGGTGTATTCGCAAAGGCACACATCGGTTATTACCACCATGGACGGGACCCTGCCCTTGATCTCACTTATTGCCATCTGCACAACACCGTCATCGGCCCATGAGCGGCTTCCTGATTCGTCTTTGTGATCAGGCAGTCCAAAAAGAATCACTGCTGGAATCCCAAGGCCCTGGAGTTCCTCAACCTCCCGGGAGACGGTATCCGGAGAAAACCTGAACTGGCCCGGCATGGAAACTATGGGCTCTTTGATGCCGCTTCCATGGGCGACAAATAAAGGCGCGATAAAGTCATCAGGCGAAACCTTTGTCTCCCTGACCATATCTCTTATGGCCGCGGTTCTCCTGAGCCTGCGAGGTCTAATGAGCATCAGATCTTCTCCCCCTTTATTTCCTCATCGGTCAGATAACAGGCCGGGTCAGGCGACCACAGGTCCCCTGTCACCGCCTCGGCCCTCACCCTGAAATTGCCTCCGCATACAGAAAGCCATCTGCACTCAGCGCAGCGCCCTTTTACATACTTTTTCCTGTCCTTGAGCTTTGCCATGATCGGATGCGAGAGGTCCTGCCATATTTCGCTGAAAGGTCTTTCAAGAACATTGCCGAAACTCAGATGGCGCCAGAATTGATCGGCATGGACAGAACCGTCCCAGCTCACGCATCCTATGCCCCGGCCTGAGCTGTTCCCTTCGTTCATTTTAAGGAGTTCAAAAACCTTCTCGGCCCTGGGATTGCCCTCCCTCACCATCCTCATATAGAGATACGGCCCGTCGGCATGGTTGTCCACCGTAAGCACCTCTACAGGAAATCCCTTCTCATGGAGGATGCGGGTGCGATCCATTATCAAGTCAACCGCCTCTCTTGTCTCCTCCAGGTTGAGATCCTGGTCAATCATCTGAGAGCCCCTTCCGGCATAGACAAGGTGGTAAAAACAGACCCTGGGTATCCTGTATTCTTCAAGAAGGTCAAAGATATGAGGTATCTCTCCAGTATTATACCTGTTTATGGTAAATCGCAATCCGACCTTGAGGCCGGCCTCCATACTGTTCCTTATTCCGCTCATGGCCAGTGAGAAGGCCCCGCTCTTACCTCTGAAACGGTCATTAACGCTCTCAAGGCCGTCCAGGCTGACACCAACATAGGATAGCCCTATCGCCTTTAGCTCCTTAGCTTTTTTTTTGGTTATCAGGGTCCCGTTGGTGGAAATCACGGCCCTCAAGCCCTTATCAACCGCATAGCTTGAAAGGTCATTGAGATCAGGCCTCATAAGGGGCTCACCCCCTGAAAAGAGAATGACGGGAACCCCGAAAAGAGCCAGATCATCAATTAGCCTTAATCCATCATCATGGGAGAGTTCTTCCCCCCTCGGCTTTCCTTCTCCGGCGCCGGCATAGCAATGGATGCAGTTGAGGTTGCAGGCTCTTGTTACATTCCAGACCACCACGGGCTTTTTGTCCATGGAAAATTGCAGGAGATGGGAAGGAAGATCCCTGGATCGTCTTCCGTAGCGTAACGGATCAGATGCCTCGACCGTGCCGCAATATAGTTTTGATATTCCTATCATTTAAACCACCCTTGAGGCATTAGCCCTCACCGGCCCGCTTACCAAGCTCATTTCTCTCAATCGGCAACCTTTATGCCTTCGGAAGGATCCTCCTCAGGACATAAGGGTTTCTGCCTATAGAAACGCTTTATAAGATCGTTAAGGAATGCCTCTGGATCATTTATCGCCTCCGTTGTCAGGGTAAATTTATCAAGCATTGAGCGATCCTTGACAAGCTTAAGGCCGTATTCAAGTCTTCTCGCGATCTGATCCACGATCACGGAGACATCCTGGCGCGATCTAACTGCGCGACTTATTATCTCATCAATGGCCTCCTCTTCGAAGGCAATAGCGAGATCAAGCTCCACCAGGAGACTTTCCTCTTTCCCCTTTACATCTTTGTACATCTGACGGAACTCATCACAGGCGCTGTTTACGTCAGTAGTGGTCTCCATACATATCCATGCGATTATGTCAACCCGGCCTTCATATAGTTTCAGGCCTGATTTCTTTTCGAATTCAGCGGTCCTCTGAAAGACATATTGTTTGATGCTGTATAATTCCTTCTCCGAGGCCTGCTGGAATCGCGCCTCAATCTCGGGATCTTCCGGAGAGGCGAGAAGCCTCTTTAGCTGCGCCTCCGGTTCCGCCACTACTTCAGAGGTAACGAGAAACCGCGAAATTCCTGTCGAGGGCAGTTTTTTCTCAAACGGTATCAGCACCCTCTCAATACTGCTTACGAGCCCTCTCGCCCCGGTTTTTTCAGCGGCAGCAAGAGCCGCGATCCCGACCAGGGCATCTTCCTCGAACCTTATCTCAATGCCGTAGGCCTTGAAATCCATCCTCTTGCTCATGAGTATGGGGTTATTAGGATTTCTAAGTATCTCGACAAGGTCATCTCGGTTAAGCTCGTCAAAAACCACAATGACAGGAAGCCTGCCAACAAACTCGGACTCAAAGCCGAACTCTACGAGGTCCTGGGCAGTCACCTGTTTGAGGATCTCCCAGGGAACCTCAGTTGGCCTGACATCGGCCTCAAAGCCGATTCCCTGACTCTGGAGTCTCTTCTTGATGATAGGCGCAAGACCGCTGAAGGCACCGCTCATAATAAAAAGAATATTCCTGGTGTTGACAACCCGTTTTTCCCTCTTGCCGGTCTTTCGGTACTGTTCTATTGCCTGGATCTGAGAAATGGGATCATGCGGGACCTTCAGATCAACCTCCGTCTCCTCCATGGGCTTGAGAAGGGCTCTCTGGACGCCTGTTCGGGAAACATCATGTCCTATTAAATTTTGTGCGGAGGCTATCTTGTCTATCTCATCCAGATACACGATTCCGTTTTCAGCGAGGGAAATATTCTCGTTTGCCTCATAGAGCAGATCCCTTATCAAATCCTCCACATCGCCTCCCACATAACCGGTCTCACTGAATTTTGTCGCGTCCCCCTTTACAAAGGGAACGCCCAGCTTCTGGGCTATGAGCTTGACGATATAAGTCTTGCCTACACCTGTAGGGCCTATCATCAGGACGTTGTTCTTTATCATTCCGACGCCTGATGGTCTTTTTCTGCCCGAAGCGCTCCTGGTGAGCCGCGTCCTGTTAAAATGGGTACACACCTTTGTAGCCAGCACAGCCTTGGCTTGATGCTGCTTCACCACATAGCTGTCAAGATATGACTCCATTTCCTCGGGCAACATATCAAAGGCCGGTGACTGACCGGATTCATCCAGCCCGGGGCCATCGGCTGTTCCAGCCTCTTCCTTTCTGGGAAAAACAAATGGAGATATTATCTTTACGCGGTTACCATATTTCTTGGAAAGATAATCGCTTAGCTCCTTTTCGAGTTCATGCTGTGAAGGAACCTTTCCTGTTGATTCCAAAGTCTTGCTTTCGACATGTTCTTTTTCCATTTTCTAAAACCTGCTTCTCCGTATTATTTCTCAAGTAAAAGTCACCGTTAACGGCTTCATAGAAAGCCCATCTACTTCGTTTCGCTTTATCCGTCGTCGTCGCAGCGTAAGTATAACTACGCTTCACTCCTCGGAATTATCCACGCTACATCCAGGTGACCCACCCTTCGGGCGGGTGCCAATTTGCGCGCGACTCATATATGGAGCCCTTTTCTTTTCCGCCCCAATTTAGACTTTATGCGAAGCCGTCTGTTCTTCTTTTTTGAAAATATACTCATGGAGCTGATCTATTTCAACCGTCAATAAGACCCCCTCACTTTAAGGTAAAGCAAGAATGGAACAATTGTCTGAAAAGAAAAGGCCCTGGCCGTGTCTGATCAGGGGGGCCATGATATTGACTCCCCTTCATAGTTGCTTTAGAGTGGAATGTAAACTGAGCATAATTGCTCCAAGGTGGAAGATATGCCTGCTAGATTGGAAATAAGACTGAAGAAAGAACTTCTGGATGCCGAAGGCTGCAGCATAAAGAAAAAGTCTAAGGAATATTTTGGATATGAGGTTAACGAGATCAGGGTAATCAGGGTACTGACAATAGACGCCCAACTAGATCAATCAAAGCTTGAAAAAATCAGAGAGGATCTTTTCACAAACCCCGTGACAGAGGAATCCTCATATTCTCCTATCGCCGAGGATTTTGACTGGCTTATCTGGGTCGGCTACAGGCCGGGAGTAAGGGATACGGCCGGAAGCACCGCTCAGGAGGCCATAGAAGACGTGCTGGGTATTGCCTTTCGCGAGGGAGAGGCGGTATTCACATCTAAGCTGTTCGAGGTTAAAGGCAATCTCATAAGGGACCACGCGGCCAGGATAGCCAGAGATCTTCTTGCCAATGAGATCATCCAGCAATGGAAGGTCATCGGGAAAAAGGAATGGGACCCTCAAGTCGGGATAGGACATGTCACGCCGAAGGTCATACTGGCCAAAACCCCTACCGTGCGTGAGATTCCGATTGAAAGCGACCAGGACCTTGAGAGGATATCAAGAGAAAGAAATCTCGCCCTGAATCCCAGGGATATCCCTGTCATAAGGAACTATTTTCTCCGCGATGACATAAGGGAGCAGAGGAAGAAGATGGGACTTGACCTCCCTACGGACGTTGAGATCGAGTACATCTCCCAGGCCAGGAGCGATCATTGCAATCACAACACCTTCCGGGGTCTTTTCAGGTACAGAGATCTCTCCACAGGCGAAACCTTAAACGTTGACAATCTCTTTAAGACCTGCATTGAAACGCCTACCCTCGCTATCCAGAAAGATAAGGACTGGGTGGTTTCCGTGCTCTGGGACAATGCCGGTGTAGGACGTTTCGACGAAGACCACCTCTACGTCATTACCGGCGAAACCCACAACAGCCCCTCCAACATGGAGGCATACGGAGGCGCCATTACAGGAATAGTAGGAATCTACAGGGACCCGATGGGGACAGGCCTGGGTTCAAGGCTTATACTCGGTATGTACGGCTTCTGCGTCGGCCCCCGCAACTACGCCGGAGATCTCAGCCCCCATCTTCATCCAAGACGCCTTCTGGACGGAGTAATAGAGGGTGTAAGGGACGGCGGCAACAAGAGCGGAATACCGACACCTTATGGACTGCTGCTCTTCGATGAAAATTATCTGGGCAAATGCCTGGTATTTGTTACTGCAATGGGGATCATGCCCGCAAGGGTCGCAGGGGGGCCCAGCCATGAAAAGGCTGCTAAACCCGATGATCTTATAATCATGTGTGGGGGGCGGGTCGGAAAGGATGGTATTCACGGCGTGACAGCCGCATCCGAGACCTACAGTGAACACACCCCTGCCGGGCATGTCCAGATTGGCGATCCTTATACCCAGAAAAAGATGCATGATTTCCTTATCGAGGCCCGCGACGAAAGCCTGTTTTCCTTTATAACAGATAACGGAGGAGGAGGGCTTTCCTCCTCGATAGGAGAGTCGGCACGCTTCAGTAACGGCTGCAGGGTGGATCTTGATCGAGTGCCATTGAAATATGAAGGGCTGGACCAATGGGAGATATGGGTCTCAGAATCTCAGGAGAGGATGACGCTGGCGGTAAATCCGGTGCACATGGAAAGATTTATGGAGCTTTCCCGAAAGCACGCGGTGGAGAGTACCGTCATCGGGGAATTTACTGACTCGGGATACCTAAGACTCGACTATAAGGGCAAGACCTGCGCCTATGTGCGAATGGATCTTCTGGAGTCTCAGTTCCCAAAATGGGAATTCGATGCCGAATGGATTCCTCCCTCTTTGAAGGGATTATCCGAGCCGGTGATAACTGAACCAAGCATGTACGGAAAAATCCTTCAATCCATGCTTGCCAGGCCCAATATCTGCTCAAGAAACTGGATAGTAAGACAATATGATCACGAAGTTCAGGGAGGAAGCGTGATCAAGCCTCTGGTGGGAAAACATAGGGATGTGCCCGGTGATGCAGCAGTTGTCAGACCTGTCCTTTCTTCCAGAAGAGGCATAGCCGTATCTCAGGCACTTGCACCCCACTATTCCGCCATAGATACCTATCACATGGCCGCAAACGCAATTGACGAGGCGGTGCGCAAGGTTCTGGCAGTTGGAGGAGATCCCCGACATCTCGGAGGTGTTGATAATTTCTGCTGGCCCACCGTTCAATATGATGCCGTTCTTAACCCGGATGGGAAATACAAGGCCGCTCAGCTTGTGAGGGCAAACTGGGCGCTCAGGGACTACTGCCTGGCATACGGCATACCGCTTCTTTCAGGCAAAGACAGTATGTACATTGACGGCAATCTCGCGGGTCCATACGGCGAAAGAAGAAGGGTTTCAGGACTTCCCACACTTCTCTTTACAGTCTGCAGCGTAATAGAAGACATAGAAGGATGCGTCTCTATGGATGCAAAATTCGCCGGGGACCTCGTCTATATCCTGGGAGAGACAAGCGATGAGCTTGGAGGAGGCGAATACTACCAGATGCTTGGTTATACGGGCGTAAATGTGCCTACAGTTGATGCTAATAAGTCTCTTAAGGCCTATGAGCTCTTGAGCCTCGCAATCAAACGAGGACTGACGGCATCCTGTCACGCCGTTTCCAGGGGAGGGCTTGGTGCGCACCTTGCCCTGGTCGCTATGGCCGGAGAGATCGGAATGGACCTGGATCTGGCCCTTATCCCAACCAGGAGAGGCCTCTCACCAAGCAGAAGGCTTTTTTCCGAATCAGCGGGTCGTTTCATAATCACCGTTTCGCAGGAAAATCGAAACTCCTTTGAAGCCGTTATGTCGGGCGCACCTGCGGCCCTTATAGGCAGATGCTTACCGACAGCGAGATTCACAGTCCGTCTGGGGGATGAAATGATCATGTCCGAAGATATCATGGCTCTAAAGGAGTGCTGGAAAGGCCCCTTCGGAGGTCTTGTATGAAAGAGGTAAAGGCGCTTGTTTTAACCGGCTATGGTCTTAACTGCGACTATGAAACCGATTTCTCCCTCAGGATTGCGGGGGCCGATTCCCATAGAGTTCATATCAATGAAATTATTTCCCCTGTCGCATCTCGGCAGGAAATCCGGCTTGATTGCTATCAGATACTGGTATTCGGGGGCGGGTTCAGTTGGGGTGATGACCACGGCGCCGGAGTGCTGATGGCTGCCAAGATAAGGCATCACCTTGGAGAAGCTCTGTCACGCTTTATATCGGCTGGAAAACTTATTATAGGCATCTGTAATGGATTCCAGGCCCTGGTCAATCTGGGGCTTGTACCGGCCTTTGGACTGAAATACTGGGAAAGAAATGTGGCTCTGACTTATAACGACTCAGGCAATTTTATTGACACATGGGTCAATCTCAAGGTCAACACCCTCTCTCCATGCATATTTACACGAGGCATAGAGGCCATTGAACTTCCAGTGCGACATGGAGAGGGAAAGTTTTTCGCCCAGTCCGATCAGTTGGAGATGCTCTTTGCAGACAACCAGGTAGTCTTGACCTATGCAGACCAGGAGGGGAAACCCGCAAGGGGTGCCTGGCCGGAAAATCCGAACGGCTCCCTAAGAGACATTGCCGGAATCTGTGATCCTACCGGTCGAATCTTCGGCCTGATGCCGCATCCCGAGGCATTTAATAATTTCACCAACCATCCGGACTGGACAAGAGAGAAAGAATGCCTCAGGAGGGAAGGGAAAGAGCCTCTCTCATGGGAAGGAGACGGCATAAAGATATTCAGAAATGCCGTAGATTACGTAAGGAAAAATCTTTCTCTATAGTCCTCCCGGCTCAGTTTTCAGCCCGCGCGCATGTCGCCTAATTCTTTTTGGGCTCCATCTTTTGAGGGATCAATCCGGCGCCAGGCCTTGGCGCAATCCTGGGAACAGGCCTGAGCGGCCTTTGGCCCTCAGATGAAAGGAGTTTAGGGTTTTCCGCAATTATTTTCTTTATCTGCTCGGCCTCAAGTATTTTCCTGATGGCAAGCCTTGCGTCAACCGTCTCCTTGAAGAGCTTGTTCCTCACGGTTTCCAGCTCCTTTATGCTCTTTCCCAAAGACTCATTTTCAAGTTTCTCCTGCTCCATAAGATTAGTGAGCCCTTGCTGCATAACTCTCGATTGATTCGCGAGCTCCTTTCTCTTGGCAAGAAATGCGGCATATACTGCCTCCATCTCCTTTATCTGGGTTTCGGATATCTTGAATTTTTCCTGAAGACTCTTGTCCTGCCACCACTGCGCCTGCGCCGGCAGCAATGGCCATAACAACAAACCCACAAGACACGATATAATTACAAAGCTTTTTCTGACATTCATCGGCAAAACCTCCTGATAAAACTTTCTCTTTCATTTGATGCCCGATTCGGCAATACATGGGAAGGCGCATCAAGCGTCCTCAAATGCTAATCCCTGCTAAAGGTGTGTGTCAAGATTGCCCTTCCTCCAAGGTCTTAACATCTTGACATCACTGAGCGCAGAAGGTATCATTCCGCTTGCAATCACACAGCTAACAGAGGAGAAAGATTATGCCTTCAAACACCACTAAAACAAAACTAATTCGTTCGAATAAAGATAAACTTAATAAACGCAATTTAAAGACAGACGAAAAGCGCATCAAAAAAAATGCTGAGATCTTAAAAGAGCTTGCTTCTGATGCCTAAACCTTTTTGACACCTTAAGTAGTGTCCATCCGTAAATGAGATAGTTTCGTCGAGTTCAAGGCGGGCGATAATTTTAACCACAGGAATACATTGAGGTATTTCGAGGATTAAAATTTGAGCCCAACGCCGAAATAGGTGAAAATAGCCATTTACGGATGGACATTAAATAGTCAAGCGCAACCACCGATGAGTCCCGCTGTCTAGCGTGATTTGCTCGCGCATGCGATCAATATGCAATTGAATTAACTTTGAGGTTAAGGAGAAGATTCATAATGAAAGATGTTGTTATCGTATCTGGATGCCGGACCGCCAATGGGGCGTTCGGCGGCAGTCTAAAAGATCTCAATGGACCGATAATAGCCGGCGTCGTAATGAAGGAGGCCGTTAAGAGGGCGGGGATAGACCCTGGCTTGATTGACGACATTAGGTTTGGATGCTGTCTTGAGCACCCTGACAACCTCAATGTAACCAGGGTGGCGGCTCTCATGGCGGGACTTCCCGAAAAGATCACGGCCGTTACAATAAACAGGGTATGCATCTCAGGTATGGAGGCCGCGGTTTCCGGCATGGCTATGATACAGGCAGGCATGGCTGATGTTATCCTTGCCGGAGGAGTAGAGCATATGTCAGGAGCGCCTTACGCCGTTTACGGGGCCAGATGGGGATGCAGGCTGCAGGATCACTCTTTCGTGGATACCCTCATACACGCCCTTCACTGCGGATCTCACCTTATGCCGCATCCTGAGGACGGGCCGGTCAAAAGCGGGATGCCCCTGGAACTTTTCAAGGGAAAACCATATATAATGGGCCACACGGCTGAATTCGTTGCGCAACTACACAACATCAGCCGCCAGGAGATGGATGAACTTGCCCTCAGAAGCCATAACAATACGGAAAGGGCAACCCTTCAGGGCGATTTCAGAGAAGAAATAGTGCCGGTTGAAGTTCCCCAGCGAAAGGGAGCACCCAAGGTCTTCGATAAGGACGAACATTACAGGCCCGGACTTACAATGGAGCAACTCACTAAGCTGCCGCCGGCCTTTGTCCCTAAAATAGGCAAGGTGACAGCCGGCAACTCCTCCGGCTTGAACGACGGCGCAAGCGCAATGATCATTATGTCAGCCGAGAAAGCAAAGGAACTCGGGCTTACCCCTGTCGCCAGAATAAAGGCAGTGGGAAGAGGCGCCTGCCACCCATCCGTTATGGGGCTCAGTCCTGTTCCCGCAGTCAGGGACCTTCTCGCAAGGAACAAGGGGCTTGCCCTTAAGGATTTTGAACTTATTGAAGTAAATGAAGCGTTTGCTGCACAGTATATAGGCTGTGAAAAAGAACTTGGCCTTAACCGCGAAATAACCAATGTAAACGGATCAGGCATAGGTCTTGGACATCCTGTCGGTTCGACAGGCTGCCGCATCATGGTGACGCTCATTCACGCCATGAAAAAGAGGGGCAACACCCTTGGCCTTGCGACCCTCTGTGGCGGAGGTGGCGTTTCCATGGCCTGCGTCCTGGAGATGCTTTAGAGGTAATGATAAGGTATCCTGACCTTCTGCTACCATGAAAACGCGCCAATTCATTTTCATCTACTGAGTTGACCAGACGCGGCCCGTTAACTTTTACCGAGAGAAATTTATTTTCACGCGAGGGGCTGAAAAGGTTTAGTTGCCGTGAACGTCTGGCGGAAAGAGGCCTTTCGGCAGTCATTCTCCAAAGGCCGTTATGTGTCGGGGGCAGCCCCCGATTTGGAGGTAATAACTATTCCATTGGGAACTGGGAGGATAAGATGGATTTCAATCTAAGCGAAGAACAGCGGCTTATTCAGGATACTACCTACAGGTTTGCCATACAGGAGATCGAACCGGTTGCCAAACAATGTGACAGGGAAGAAAAATATCCGCGCGATATTGTAAAGAAGGCCAGGGAAACCGGACTGGTGGGAGCATTTATCCCTGACCAGTACGGAGGACCCGGATACGGGTTCCTTGAGGTTGCTCTTATAAGTGAACAGCTTGCCCGGGTTGACCTTGGCATAAATGTCTGCATCATGACCGCGACCTTTGGCTCTGAGAACATCCTTTTTAACGGCACAGAGGAACAGAAGCGCACGTATCTCCCTCCGCTCGTCAATGAAGATGTGATTTCGGCAGGGGCATATACTGAGCCTAACGCCGGGACCGATGTTGCCGGGACAAGGACAAGGGCTGTACGCCAGGGAAATGAATACGTAATCAACGGCAATAAGATGTTCATAACAAATGGAACCGTTTGCGATTGGATGGTTGTTTTATGTGTTACAGGTGACGATGAGGCAAAAAAGCACGGCAGGCACAGCCTTATTATTGTTGAATCCGATAGAAAAGGAATAACTGCCAATAAGATAAAAGGCAAGCTCGGGATCAGGGCAAGCGACACTGCTGAGATTGCATTTGAGGATGTGCGGGTTCCTTGCGAGAATCTTATTGGAATAGAGGGCCAGGGATTTTATCATGTTATGCATTTTTTTGATGCCACAAGGACTATGGTGGCCGGCCAGGGTGTTGGTATCGCTCAGGGCGCTCTGGATAAGACCATTAGGTATGTAAAGGAAAGAACTGTTTTTGGAAAACCACTGGCAGCGAATCAAGGGATACAGTTCCAACTTGCCGAGATGGCAACGAGGATAGAGCTTGCCCGCACCCTGACCTACAGGGCCGCATGGAAGGTTGACCGGGGTGAGATTGACCCCTCTCTCAATGCCATGGCAAAATATTACTCAGGCGAGATGGCGGTATGGGTGTGCGATAAGGCCTTGCAGTTCCATGGAGGCTACGGTTACATTGACGAATACGACGTCCAGAGATTCTACAGGGATGCCAAGATCCTCGAGATATACGAGGGGGCAAAAGAAGCTGAAAAGATTACCATATCAAGGAGGCTTCTATGAAAGGAAGCGGGCGCTTCTGGGTCTCTGCCCCAGACGATAGTCCATGTGCTTGATCAACACAGCCCTTATTTCTTCAAGCTGCTGATCTGTTAAAGAAGGGCATGAACTAGTAAGAAACCGGCGAAGCTGCATGGCCTTCAGGCCCTCAACTCCTTGAGGAGACAAGCCGGGCGATCTTGACGATTCGCGCTCGCACTTAAGACAGGCGATGGCTCCCCTGGCGGAGATCACCACTGCCCTTCCCTTCCCAGCATAAGGCCTTCCACAAATGCAGCACTGAGTCAGTCCTAGAGCAAATCCCCCCAGGGCCATGGCTCCTGCCTCAAAGGCGGTCCGGACCACAACCGCATCCATTCCCGAATCCAACGCCCTCAGGGCATTCTCAAGGAAGTCAAACATCCTCTTCGCAGCCAGCCCTGGCGGAAAGAGTATCTCAGTAAGCTCCAGCATGTAACTGGCAATTGCCAGCGTGTCATAGCTTTGTCTTATAGCCCCAAAATTCTCTACCAATCTGCCTGAGTGCAGAAAACAAAGCTCTCCTCGCCCCTGCTCATATTCCATATCGGTAAGACAAATCAGGTCCAGGGAGTTGGAGAAACGCTTTATGCTTTTTCTGCCTGCCTTCGCGACTCCCTTGAGCCTCCCGTGCTCGCGTGAAAAAAAGCTCACAAGCAGATCGGTCTCTGCGAACTCGCTTACGCGCATTACTATAACGTTAGACCGTAAAATGGGCATTATCGCTTGGAGAACCGATAAAAAAAGCCCTTTGCCGACTAGGGGCAAAGGGCACGATGAGATTGAATATTACGGAAGGGTCGCGTCGAAGGGTATTACCTTTGTCATGCCATTGGCTGCAAAGGTAAAGGCGCCTTCCTTTACGGTTACAGGCACCGTAGCATCAGGGACTCCCTTCCACCATCTCTCCAGGGCTGTCCATGCATCCCAGCCCTTTTCCTTGAGCTTGTAGCCAGCCGTAACCAGCACGCTCAACTGGGCAGAGGCGGCGGTTATCATGGTGGTTGCCCTGAAATGGTTCGTCTTGCCGGCAGGTATCCACATTACATCATTGTTATTATAGGTTATCAATTCAAATTCCCTGTCAAAGGCAACGGTAAACTTCACTCCTTCCAGGGCTATCGGGTACTTGTTAGGATTTTTCACGGAAAAAAGGAAGCTCAAAGGAAGCGGAGCTCCCCTGTTTCCCTTGTCTCCCTTGGTGGGCTCCACCTTCGCGGAAAAAAACCACCAGCCATCATATTGCGGCACTTCGAAAGATTCCAGTGTCACGACAGGAGTAATTAAGACCGGCTTAGCGACCTTGGCGGCCTTTGTAACCTTTTCCGAAACCGCCGCAGGTTTAACTTCCTTGACTGCCTTAACCTCTGCCGGCTTCTTCATTTCCTTGGCCGCCGTCTGCCCAAAAGCCGTTGCCGCCAATG